>CAMODP010000005.1 GCA_946611445.1 uncultured Eubacterium sp. | reverse complement strand
CAGCATCCACACGGCATCCGCCTCATGGCCGGAAGAACGCAGCTGTCTGCGCAGCACACCGTCCGCCCCCGCTGCCATTCCTCCGAATGTCAGCAGTCCGTAGAGGTACGCCGGCTCCCTGTCAAAGCGCAGCCGGGCCAGAAAGGCGGATACAATCGTCGGCAGACCGCCGTAATAGACAGGGCAGACAATTCCGACCGCCTCACCGTCCGCAGGGGCAAAATGATACTGTTTCTGCTTCACACAGTCCGCGATGCTGAACAGCCGGTCCTCCAGCCGCAGCTCCAGTTCCATTGCCGCCGCATAGCTGTTCCCCGTTCCGGTAAAATAGAAAATCATGTCAAACCTCCTCGTAAAATACTGCTTGGGGCAAGGGTACCACAGGGCGCGAAGCCGCACAACCGACAGATTGTACAGTTATTGCAAAAAATCGCCTATTCCGTTTAATTTTCTGTGGAAAGTCCTTTTTCAGTGGCATATAATGTTTTCAGGTAATTGTGAAACTCCATTTTCTCGCATATTTTGGGATGCTCCGCAGTTGCCAGTCATATAATATACAGGAAATCACAGCAGGACACAACATCACAAAAAGAAGGAGAACGCATGAAGAAGAAAGCAATCACGGGATTAACAGGCGCCATTCTGCTCACACTTGTATCCGGAATGTCTGTGTGGGCGCAGGACTTCACCGCTGAGGATGCCGAAAAGACAGCGCTGGAGCATGCCGGCGTAAACGAGGCTGAGGCGGTTGTCTATAAATCATACAAGGATGTCGAGAACGGCAAAAAGGTCTATTCTGTCGGCTTCCTGATCCCGGGGCAGACAAAATATGACTACGATATCGACTTTGCGGCCGGAGATGTCCTGGCCCGTGAGCAGGACGCCTGGGAGCCGGAGGATGATCTGGAGTACGCGGCACTGCTGAACCCGGAGACAGCGGCGCAGAAGGATGCCGGTTCTGCAGGCGGAGCCCTGACGGATACGGAAGCCGCCGACATAGCACTAAAAGATGCCGGTTTCCAGGCCGGAGATGTCACGGTCACAGAATGCTACAAAGAGCTCGACGATGGAATTGAAAAATACAATGTCACCTTCCGCACGGCTGACGGCGTGGAGTATGAATACGATATCGACGCTTCGACCGGCAGTATTCTGAGCAAAGACATGGAATACGGTGATGACTGACAGTCTGATTATGTAAGCAGTCGATATTACAGGTGCAAAACGCAGCTACCTGAAACAGTAACAGCCAGAAAAAGAACAGCAAAGGAGGCAGTATAATGGAATTTCTCAATTCACTGATTGATCTGTGCGTCGGAGCCGGCGGAAAAATTGTCCTGGCGCTCCTGATCTTCATCGTCGGCCGTATCATTATCGGGAAGCTTCTGAAGCTTGTCAGCTCCGCGAAGGGGCTGGACAAGATGGATCCGACCGTCCGCTCCTTTACGATGAATTTCGTCAGAGTAGCCCTCTATGTAATTCTGGTCATTTCCATCATCAGCGTACTCGGCGTGCCGATGGCGTCCGTGATCACGGTTCTCGCCTCTGCCGGCGTGGCAGTCGGCCTGGCCCTGCAGGGCGCGCTCAGCAATCTGGCCGGCGGCATCATGCTGCTGATTTTCCGTCCGTTCAATGTCGGCGACTACGTTGCCGCGTCAGGTGAAGAAGGCGTTGTAAAAGAGATCGCCCTGTTCTACACCGTACTGACCACCACGGACAACAAAACGGTCACCATACCGAACGGCGCGCTGATGAACGCGAACGTCACCAACTTCACCTGTGCCCCGACAAGGCGCGTGGATCTCACCTTCTCCTGCGCCAAAAGCGAGAACATCCAGAAGGTGCAGGACATCATGATTGATGTCATGAACAAAAATGAACTGGTTCTCAAGGATCCCGCCCCGTTCGCCCAGATCTCCGGCGGCACCAACGAAGCCATGGAGTTTATCGTGCGGGCCTGGACCGAGACGGCAAATTACTGGGACACTTACTTCCAGCTCATCCAGCAGATCGCGGAAGCGCTCGGCGCCGCAGGCGTGCAGGCTCCGGCAGTGCGCGTCATTACAGAGACGAAGAGCTGAGAAGAGGCTTTTCTGTCAAGGCCGCTGTACAGAAGCGTCCCGGTATATACCTCAAAACGGGACATCCGCAACGCCGGCACTTAGCGAGTGCCTCGGCACGAGCTTAGTGCCGCTGCGTGAGGACAGAGCGCGAGCGATCCCGTTTGAGGTATATGCCAGGACGCTTCGTTTCATTACTCTCTATAAAAAGAGCAGCACGGACCCGAGTGGATCCATGCTGCTTTTCTTCTTCAGAATCTCTGCTGTGCAGACTCTCAGTTTTTTATGAGCGTGCCGCCTCCAGCAGCTTCTGTCTCAGCTGATTCTCGATATCCGCCAGTTCAGCCTGCGCCGCCTGCCGTCTCTCTTTGCCGTCTTTCTGAATCGTCAGGACTTCGTCCAGCGTGGAGATCAGCGTCTCATTGGTGTGCTTCAGCGTCTCAATGTCCACGACGCCCCGCTCGGATTCTTTTGCCGCCGCGACAGTGGCCTGCTTCAGGGCGTCTGCGTTTTTCTTCAGGAGTGCGTTGGTCATATCGTTCACCTCCCGCTCTGCCTTTGCGGCCTGGGTGGAATGCTCAATGCCCATGGCGATGACCATCTGGTTCTTCCACAGCGGAATCGTATTGACGATGGTTGTCTGGATCTTTTCCGCCATCATCTGGTCCGCGGACTGCACCATACGGATCTGCGGCGCTGTCTGGAGCGCGATCGTCCTGGTAAGCTCCAGGTCGTGGAGTTTCTTTTCAAAGCGGTCACACTGCGCCGCCAGATCCTTGGCAGCCTGCGCGTCTTCTACCAGGCCTGAAGCCTCGGCCTTGGCCTGCAGCTCCGCCAGCTCGCCGTTCCGGACCTCCTCAAGTCTCTTCCTGCCGGCCAGGATGTACATGGTCAGTTCTTTGTAGTACGCCAGATTCAGCTCGTACATCTTATCCAGGACATCCATGTCCTTGAGCAGGGTGATCTGGTGTTTTTCCAGCTCGCGCTGGATCGAGGAGACATTTGTCTCTGCCTTCTCATATTTTGCCTTCATGGCAGTGACCTTGTTTGCGCCCTTCTTGAAGACGGACAGCAGGCCCTTCTGCTCTTCCTGTACATCGAAGCTCTTCAGCTCCGTCACCAGGTCTGAGATCATGTCACCGACCTCACCCATGTCTTTGGACCGCACGTTCCCGATCGCCTTTTCCGAAAAATCGGCCATCTTTTTCTGGGTTCCGGCACCGTAGTTCATAATTGCCTGTGTGTTCGTCACATCGATCTGTTTGGCGAAGTTTTCGACCATCGCCATCTCTTCCGGTGTGAGATGAACCTCCTCCGCCTTCGGCTTCTCAACCTGCGGCGCGGCCATTACCTGCACAGGTGCCTCCTGTGCCTCTCCGGCGGCATCAAACGTAAGCGACGGCGCTGCCGGCGCGTCCAGCTCAAAATCCTTGAATTCTTCTGCCATTGGGTTCTCCTTCCTGAAATAATTATCGTATACAGTATTTGTATGCTGTCTTTATGATCAGCTTTTCTGCACGTTTTATCCGCTCACCGCGTGGAATATCAGCCCGCCGTCAGGGCTGCTCCATCGTTGCGAACCCGCCGGTCCCTTCAGACGGCTGCGCCATCGCCGCAAACCCGCCGGATTCCTCGGTCAGGCCGTCCTGCGCCATCATGGTTCTCATCACATTTATATCAGAAGAGACATCCCAGGCCATATCCTCGAACAGGCTGTCCAGCAGCTTCTCGAACGCATCGTTGATCGTGTCCATCGCCTCTTCGATCTGCTGTTTCGGCTTCGTGATGTTCTCTCCCACCTCTGGCTGCTTTTCAAGATCCACATAGGCTTTCAGCAGCTTTTCCGTGGTCGGAAGATAATATTCCATAAACCGCCGCAGGCTCTGGGCTGTTTCCGGCTGTTTTTCTACCTGCTCGAAGATCCGGTTCATGATATCTTCCAGACGGTACAGTTTGCCGGACATTTCCTCATCGGGAATGGCCGCGTTGAGTTCTCTCACCCGCTGCAGGTACGCGTTGCCCTGGCGCAGGACCTCTGCGGCATCCCGGCCGAGTTCCGTCGCTCCCAGTCTCTCCTCGCGTTTTTTCTCTTCTTCTCTGCGGGCGTTTTCCTCCGCCTCCCGCTGCAGCCGTCCCTCTTCCGCCTGCATATACTGCGCGTAAGCCCGCTCAGAGAGCATGACTGTCGTCTCGCCTCTGTCAAACTTCGCCTGGGGCAGGTATCCCTTCTTCATCATCTGTTCGATCTCGTCGTGGAGTTCTTTTTCAGATATCCCCATCGAGTCTGCCAGCTTTTCAACCGAGAAAAACTCTGACTGGCCAAGTTCCCTGCCGTACTTGTAGTACTTGTCCACTAGCGCTTTGTCCTTTGATCCCTTTACAATCAGGACAATCGACGCCGCTGTCAGCGCACCGAAAATGCCGATGGGCCAGAATGACAGTGTTCCTGCCGCTGCTGCCACAGTGGCGCCCAGAGTGAGCAGGCCGTTGAACGCGGTGCCGACAATGCCGGTCACCATCTTGCCGACCCCGGTCGCCTTGCTCACACGGTGTTTCAGGAAGAAGGACGACATTCTTCTGGACAGATCCCGGTTCCAGTGGCTGTTGCTCCCCTGCGCCGCATAGGACTGCATGGGCCCGTTCGGACGGTACTGCCCGCCGCCGGCCGCGCCAGGTCTGCCGGATGGTCCGGCCGCGCCGGGTCGGGAACCGGAGGCCATAAACTGCCCTGTCACCTCATTGACCCTGTCAGTGATTTTTTTGCCCAGATCACTGTAATTATTCGTATTTATGGCATGAACAACATCATCGCAGATGTCGCTTCCTGCACGAAGCAATTCATCAATATCCATCTGTTTGTCCCTGTACTGCGTATGTTTTCTGTTTGTGCCTGTTCAGCGTTCTGCATGCTGCTTCTCTGCGCACTGATGCCGGCAACCTCATTTTAATGCAAGAGTCCGTTAAAAACAACTGTTGTTTGCCGGGCTTTCCTACGGTCTATTCATAATTCCGTTTTCAAAAGTAGATTACGGATTGTTCCGCGCTTCGTGCTCCCACAATCCTCCCGCCATTCGGACTTTCGTGGTGCCTTCACCCCACTTCGTCCTCATGTCGGGGCACGCCAGAAGTACTTTCGCCCACTAGCAAGCAAGTTTGCTTGGGCTCAGCCCTTCTGGCGCTGTAATCAATCCAGATATGCGCGCACTGTCTTCAGCAGTGCCGGAATCTCCAGATGCTGCGGACAGGCTTCTTCGCACTGGCCGCATTCGACACAATCCGCAAGATTGGAACAGGACCTGTCATATCCTCTCTTCTGAGAAGCCGGATTGTGATACCGTTTCGCTTCATTATAGAACCGGAACGCGTCCGGAATGGCGATATTCTGCGGACATCCGTCAACGCAGTATTTGCATCCGGTACAGGGAATGGCATCCGCCTGACGGAGAACCTCCCGGATTTCCTCCACGCAGGCCTGTTCTTCCCCGGTAAAGCATCCGGTTTCGGCGCGGGAAACTATATCGATGTTTTCCTTCATCTGCCCGATCGTGCTCATGCCGGAGAGCACGGTCAGCAGACCTTCCTGAGACAGGACATAGCGCAGCCCCAGTTCCGCGAAGGATTCCTTCGCCAGCCCGTGCTTCCGCCGGATCTCATCCATTTCGGGATAATCCGGGAAGATCAGGCTGCCTCCCTTCAGCGGCTCCATGATGGTCAGCGGCACGCCTTTCTGTCTGGCGTAAGCGATCCCCTCATCCCCGGCCTGTATCCTGTGGTCCGCGTAATTGTACTGTATCTGGGCGAATTCCCAGTCATAATCGTCCAGAATCGCCTTGAACTTCGGCAGCTCATCATGAAATGAAAAGCCGATATGCCGTATGATCCCTTCCCTACGAAGCGAATCCAGCCACGGGATAATATCAAAACGAGTCTTCAGCGTCTCCCACTGATCCCCGTGCAGGCCGTGCATCAGATAAAAATCAACGTGATCCGTGCGCAGTCTGTAAAGCTGTTCCGCGAACATCTTTCTGGGGTCATACTCCGGTTTCTCCATACCGAGCGTAAAGAGCTTTGTCGCGATGTTGACCTCGCCGCGGAGATGGTGTTCATCCAGAAGGCGGCCCAGCGTCCGCTCCGACTCCCCTTCATGATAGGGATACGCCGTGTCAAAATAATTGATTCCATGCTCAACGGCATATAGGAACATCTCTTCGACCTTTCTATAATCAACAGACGCCTGATCCCCGCCCGTGACCGGCAGGCGCATCATGCCGAAACCCAGACGCGATATCCTCTCTCCTCTGAAATCCTGATACTGCATGCGGATCCTCCTTCCTCTGCTGGATGCTTTGCTGTACTGTAATTATACGCAAAAAGAACCGCAGAAACAAGGGCAGATAAAGGCCGGCCGGTGACTGGCGCCTTTCTCTCTTGACAAATGTGCTATACTGCAAACAGTACATCAGCGAAAGTGATCCTAAACCAGTGAAAATCAGTCATAAATCAAAAAACTCTTCATCGATTTCATCGTCCGCCGGCCCGGAGAGGCATCCGTCACACAGCCGCCAGATTGATTTCTCCGACGGGAGAATCGTCAAAGACATTCTGTCCATGGCGGTTCCCATGCTGGCAGCCCAGTTTCTGAATCTCCTCTACAATATCGTCGACAGGATCTATATCTCCCGGATACCCGGCACGGGAACCGCAGCGCTGGGCGCAGTGGGACTGTGTTTTCCTGTCATCACCATCATTGCCGCCTTCACCAATCTGTTCGGGAGCGGCGGCGCGCCGCTCTTTGCCATCGCAAGGGGGCGCGGTGATTCCAGAGAAGCAGGTATGCTGCTGGATACCGTCTTCTGGCTGGAGCTGGGATGCGCCATTTTTCTCATGGCCGCCGGGTGGCTGTTCGGCCGTCCGATCCTGCAGCTGTTCGGCGCTTCCGGGAAGGCGCTCATCTACAGCCTGCCCTACCTGCAGATTTACCTGGCAGGCACGGTTTTTTCCATGCTGGCGTCCGGTCTCAATCCGTTTATCGTGGCACAGGGCTATCCCCACGCGGCCATGGTCACCGTCGCCATCGGCGCCGTCGCCAACCTGATTCTGGACCCGGTCTTTATTTTTGGGCTCGGCATGGGAGTACGGGGCGCGGCTGTCGCCACTGTGATCTCACAGGGACTGTCTGCCGTATTTGTCCTTCTCCTGCTGCTTCGCGGCAATATCGAGATCCGCCTGCACCGCCAGCCTGTGTGCGAGATATTTCGGGAATTCCGGCGTGCTGCTGATATCATCTCTCTCGGTGTCGCTACCTTCGTCATGCTGATGACCAATTCCCTTGTACAGATCACGTGCAACCGGGTACTCTCCCTGACAGGCGGAGACCTGTACATCACGATTATGGCCATACTGGCCTCTGTCCGGCAGATTCTGGAGCTGCCGATGCTCGCCATCGCAGACGGGGCAGCGCCGATCATCAGCTTTCATTACGGCGCACGCCGGCCGGATCTGGTGCGAAAAGCTGTCATGACGCTGGCGGTTCTGGGCTTCGCGTATTCTCTGGCGACATGGGGGTTCCTGGAATGGAAGCCTGCCCTGCTCATCTCCATTTTCAGCACGGACGCAGGAATTCTGACGGAAACCCGACACGCGCTGCATCTGTATTTTTATGCTTTTCCGTTCATGGTTTTCCAGTACACCGGCCAGACTACGTTCAAATCTCTGAACAAAAAAAGAAGAGCGATCTTTTTCTCGCTCCTCCGTAAAGCCTTTATTGTAGTTCCCGCCACATATCTGCTGGCACTGGGCATGAACATGGGGACAGACGGTGTCTTCCTGGCGGAGCCGGTATCCAACGTAATCGGCGGACTGGCCTGCTTCATCACCATGCTCTGCACCGTCATGCCGGAACTGAAGAAAATGAACTCTGTATGATCTCCGCCAGTTCCAGCGCCGTCTCTGTCAGCAGAATTTTCAGCTGCCTCCCTTCAGAAGGCACTGCGTAATCATCATAAAAGGACACAATACCGTTTTCCTCTTTTCTGGTTACGGTGGCATTTGGCTGGCTTCTGTCCCAGTCAGGATCCCGGAACTGCACGCTTACCGTATCCGGATCTTCCTCCGTCCCGGGCTGATAGCTCTCAAAAACCATTTCCTTCCCGTATTTATCCTCCACTTTCTCCAGAAGCTGTTCGATGGACAAAATCATATCTCTCTGCGCGGCCGTAAGCTCCTCATAGATCTCCGGCAGGCCCTGCTCCCGCAGGATCTCTTTCTGACGGTCTGTGAGAGGAATATGAAATTCTGTATCTGGTAAAAAAGCGGACAGCGATGAAAGCCCTGCCGACAGAAAAGGTCCTGTCAGCAGCGCCAGAACCAGCGCCCCTGTGATATGCATATGGATTCCCCCTATTAAAAAACCCGCTCCCCTGGGTTCAGGAATTTATTATAGCACAGAGAGGCAGTGGTATACATAACAAATCTGTTAACTATTATTTCAATTTCAGTTTGCCGCCGAGCGTCTCCTTTCCATGCCTGCAGATATCACGCAGACAGCAGATCTCACATCTCGGATGCCTTGCCGCGCACACCGCGCGCCCGTGGAGGACAAACCTGTGGCACAGATCATTTCCCTCTTCCGGAGGCACGATCTTCCACAGTGCTTTTTCTACCTTTGCCGGCTCTTTTATGCCGTCAACCAGACCGATCAGATTTGTCAGCCGTATACAATGCGTGTCCGTGACGATAGCCGGCTTTCCGAACACATCTCCCATGATCAGATTGGCGCTTTTGCGGCCGACCCCCGGCAGGGCCAGGATCTCGTCGAAGGTTTCCGGCACCTGATCATTATATTCCAGGTGCAGGACTCTCATGCATCTGGAAATGTCCCTGGCCTTGCTGTGTCCCAGACCGCACGGCTTCACAATCTCCTCAATATCATCAGGGTCAGCCTCTGCCAGTGCCTTTACAGTCGGAAATTTCGCGTACAGCAGCGGCGTGATCTGGTCGACGCGCGCGTCCGTACACTGTGCCGCCAGACGCACACTTACCAGCAGCTGCCAGGCCTTCTCGTATTCCAGTGTGCAGCTCGCTTCAGGATATTCTTTTTTCAGCCTTTCAATGACTTCCAGCGCCAGCTTCCTGACCTCCTCCAGCTCAGGCTCCTTCTTATCCTGTTTCTTTTTATCCGCGGCTTTTTTTTTATTATTATTCAGTCTCTCTGTCTCAGATGCTTTCATTGCTTTCCCCGGCCTTCCGTTATATTTTTATACGTAAGTTTTCAAATGCAGATTACGGATTGTTTCGCACTTCGTGCTCCCACAATCCTCCCGCCATTCGGACTTTCGTGTTGCTTTCGCACCACTTCGTCCTCATGTCGGGGCACGCCCCAAGTACTTTCACCCACCTGCAAGCATACCCGCAGGGCACTTAGCTTGCGTGGGTTCAGTACTTTTGGCGTTATAATCTCTTACATTTTACACGCAAACATCCGGTTCCGCAATTAACGGTTCCGTCGGCCCGCCCTTTTAAGAAACCTCTCTTACGCAGGAACGTTGTGCCGGATTGTGAGAAAGCATCTGTAGACATTCCTGCCATCTTGTGGCATAATATAATTACACATTTGTTACAAAGTTATGCCGATCCTCTGATGAACGGCAGGTTTACATCTGTGGAGGTACAGACCATTGAACTCAATCCGAAGGGCAGAAGCAAAGGACATCCCGCAGATTCTGGAGCTGCTGGTGCAGGTCTGTATGGTGCATCACAACGGGCGTCCGGATCTCTTCAAGGGCCCGGCGACAAAGTACACCGCGGAGCAGCTTCCCGCCATTCTTGCGAATGAAAAGACGCCTGTATTTGTGTCTGTAAATGAACAGGACGTCACAGAGGGATATGCGTTCTGCATCCTGAAGCAGCTGCCGGATGACAATGTGCTGACGGACATAAAGACATTGTATATTGATGATCTGTGCGTATTCGAGCATCTCCGGGGAAAGCACATCGGCAGGTCCCTGTATGAATATGTGCTGCAGTACGCCCGGTCAATCGGCTGCTACAACGTCACCCTGAATGTGTGGGCATGCAATGAAAGTGCCCTGCGGTTCTACGAAAGCTGCGGTCTGGTACCGCAGAAGATCGGAATGGAAAAAATCCTGTAAAAACAACTTTACAGGATAAAATAAATAATAAAACACTTTAAAAGGAGGAGATTCCCATCATGAAAACCCTGCTCAAAAAACTGACGGCTGTCGGAATGGCACTGTTTCTCCTGTTCGGCATCCCGGCTGTCAATCAGGTGACGATCCAGGACGTTGCCGCAGACGAGACCTACATTGTAGATGTCGCCAGCAGCTACCTGGCACTGCGCAGCGCGAGAGCCTTTGCCTATGAAAATGAGATCGGCCGTCTCTACAAAGGCGAGACCGTACAGGTCATCGACAAAAGCTACGGCACCTACTGGTGGGTGTACGCGCCGTCACTTGGCAAATCCGGTTACGTAAACAGCAACTATCTCCGCTACGGCGGCAGCCCCTCTCCCTCGGGCACAACCATGACCGTATCGGTTGCCACCGGTTATCTGGCGCTGCGCACCGCGAAGGCCTATGATTACAGCAATGAGATCGGCAAGCTGTACAGCGGCCAGACCGTACAGGTACAGGATACCAGCGATTCCACCTACTGGTGGGTATACGCTCCCACACTCGGAAAGTCCGGCTACGTCAACAGGAACTACCTGGTGGGCGGCAGCAGCCCGGCTCCGGCTCCGAGCGGAGAAAACTATTCCGTCAGTGTTGCCACCGGCTATCTGGCGCTGCGCACTGCAAAGGCTTACGACTACAGCAACGAGATCGGCAAGCTGTACACCGGCGATACCTTTACCGTTACTGACAAGAGCGATTCCACCTACTGGTGGGGCTACTCTCCGAAGCTTGGTAAATCCGGCTATGTAAACAGAAACTATCTGGCAGGCGCAGGCAGCAGTTCTTCCGGCTTCACTAAGACCGTATCGGTTGCCACCGGCTATCTGGCGCTGCGCTCCGCGAAAGCCTACGACTACAGCAATGAGATCGGCAAGCTGTACTCCGGCCAGACCGTACAGGTGCAGGATACCAGCGATTCCACCTACTGGTGGGTATATGCTCCCACTCTTGGAAAGTCCGGCTACGTCAACAAGAATTATCTGATCTGACACAGAATCAGGGACAGCCCCGGAAAATAAGGAGCTGCCCCGGCAGGCAAAAGGGTGCCCCTATAGGATCTTTCGGAAAACGCTTGCGCTCTTTCTCGCCGCAGCGGTACTAAGTTCAAGCTTCGTGCTCACGCACTTGTTTTCACTAAGTACCGGCGGCTGCGAAGGTTTCCTTCAGACCCTATAGGGGCACCCTTTTGCCTGCCGGGGCAGCTCCTTATTTTCTTCCGGGGGCGCTCCGATACGCAAAAAGAAAGCGGCCGGAAACCTTACTCATGACTCTTAAGATCCCCAGCCGCTTTACTGAAATGGTTCGTTATTCAATTGTATTTTCTCTTCTTTCTTTCCTTGTCAGAATGTATAGTATACATTTTCAGGTTTCGTTCCCTGCTCGCAGCCTTTGCATTTCTTTCCGGGAATACTGTTTCTGCTGTTTCTTTCCCTTACTATTATGAATGCTCTGATCTGCTTAGAAAGTTCTGTGTTTTTTATATGCGGAAAACAGGCTTGTATTTTCTACGGCGCTTCTGTTATAAATAATCCGATCTCTGACACCAGATTATCCGGAATTCTTCCTGATGCCTTTCTCGTCGGCTCTCAGATACTTGCTTCCTGATATTCTATTGAAACCGAATCTGAAACCAATGATGTTTCAAATTTCTCTTCTCAAATACTTCTCTCAGACCTTCCGCGGAATCCCCATCTCTCTTGAGACTCCTGTCTGACTTTCCTGCGCCTTCTGTCTTTTCCTGTCCCGTTGATTTACACTGTCGGACATCTGCCTGTTCCTGTGGTATCTGTTCAATATGAGCTGCCAGCCTTCACATTACCTTTTATGTATCAGGTTCCGTTCTCACTATATCTCCGGAACAATATTCCTTTTTTCTCACTTATAAAAGGTCTTTCTCGCGGGGACCTGCTATGCAGTACCACCCTCATACTGAAAAGATCTGACATGTGAAACATCCAATGGACTGTACCTCCTTCAGGAAACTATTGAACTGAAGCTCTGTCTCAGTTCTTTGTGTTTCTTGATGGTGTAATACTAACACACGGCATTAGTTTTGTCAACACAGTTTTCAAATAATTTTTCGCGTTTTCTATATATTATTGTGTGTAAATTCTTTTTTGTCCTATTAGTTTGTTTAATTACATTATTTTCAGATATTTGATCACCTTCTACACTTCATGGCCCTGCGTTAAATCACCTAAGACTGAATTTGTAAGCCGTCCTGGAGCACACTTTCTCTCCGGCCTTCAAAAACGGCTGCAGCTCAGCGGGCCGGTTAACGGCATCCGGGCAGTACTGGGTCTCCAGGCAGAAGCCTCTGCGCGGGCCATAGACCGCGCCGCCTTTTCCTTTTTCTTCCCGTATAAAGTTGCCGGCATAGAACTGCACGCAGGGCAGATCCGTGAAAACCTCCATCCGGATGCCGGAAGCAGGAGACCAGGCCTCCGCGATCTTCCGGTACTCTCCCGGCGTGCCGTCAGCAAAGAAATTATGGTCGTAACCGCCCGTCATTTTCAGCTGCGCGTCGTCTGCTCCGATGCGCTCGCCTATAGCATGCGGCGTCCGGAAATCGAAGACAGTGTCCTGCACATCGATATGCCGGCCCGTGGGAATAGACCCTGCCGCCACCTCCGAGAAGGCGCTGCAGTTCAGCTGCAGCATATGGTCATGGATGTCCTTCCCGTCATGGCCGTCCAGATTGAAGTAGCTGTGATTGGTCATGTTGAAGATGGTATCCGCGTCAGAGATGCCTTCGTAAGTCAGGCTGAGCGTGCCGTCTTCCGATATCCGGTACGTGACGCAGACATCAAGACTGCCGGGCAGTCCCTGGTCTCCGTCAGGGCTGTGAAGAGAAAACACAACGGAATCCGGGGTCTGCGCTTCCGTCTTCCAGATGCGGTACTCATATCCGTCCGGACCGCTGTGGAGGCTGTTGCCGTTCTCATTGACCGGCATCTGGATGACCTTACCGCCCAGCGTAAAGCGGCCGTTGGCGATCCTGTTTCCGTTCCTGCCGATCACGGCGCCGTGATGGCTTCTTCCGTTCTTATACGAATCGATATCATCATATCCGAGCACCACATCCCGCGTGCTGCCGTCTGCTGCCGGCACGCAGATGCTGATCACTGTTGCGCCGAAATCCGTCACAACAGCCGAATAGTTACCCGCACTGATCGTGTACTTTTTTGCCGTAATTGTTTCTGACATATCTCTGTTCTCCTTTCACATGATGATCCGCCCGCTACAAGCCGGTTACAGATTGGGTCTGTTTGACTTCGGCCGGAAGCCTGCCTCCTCCAGTGCCTGCATGATCTCATTCTTATGCGCTGTTCCGTATGTCTCCATCGTGATCTTCAGTTCCACGGCCGCCTGTCTGTTCGTGCTGTAGAACTGGTTGTGGTCCAGCCGTATGACATTGCCTTTCTTCTCTGCGATGATAGAAGAAACCCGCACCAGCTCGCCGGGACGGTCCGGCAGCAGGACCGATACCGTGCAGATTCTGTCACGGGCGATCAGGCCGTTCTGGACCACGGACGACATCGTGATGATATCCATATTTCCGCCGCTCAGAATCGAGACGATCTTCTTGTCCTTCACATGCAGATGCTTCAGCGCGGCAACGGTCAGCAGTCCTGAATTCTCCACGACCATCTTGTGATTCTCAACCATGTCCAGGAATGCCACGACGAGTTCTTCATCATCAACCGTGATGATGTCATCCAGATTTTCCTGAATATAGGGGAAGACCAGGTCGCCGGGAGTCTGCACGGCCGTGCCGTCCGCAATCGTATTTACCGGGGAAACCGTCGTCACATGGCCGGCCTCCAGTGAAGCCTTCATGCAGGCAGCGCCCGAAGGTTCAACACCGATCACCCGGATTTCCTTCCGCAGAAGCTTTGCCAGCGTCGATACGCCGCAGGCCAGGCCGCCGCCGCCGATCGGGACCAGGATGTAGTCGACAAACGGCAGATCCTGTATGATTTCCATGGCAATGGTTCCCTGTCCGGTTGCCACGCGGAGATCATTAAACGGATGGATAAAGGTATACCCGTACTCCTCGGCCAGCTCATATGCCTTCTCACAGGCCTCGTCATAGACATTGCCGTGCAGGACAACCTCCGCTCCGTAGCCCCGGGTACGCTCCACCTTGATCAGAGGCGTGGTCGTCGGCATGACGATCACCGCCTTCGCCCCGCAGCACTGCGCGGCATAGGCAACGCCCTGCGCGTGATTGCCTGCAGAAGCAGTGATCAGCCCCCGGCTGCGCTCCTCTTCCGTCAGGGTGCCTATGGTATAATATGCCCCGCGCAGCTTGTACGCGCCGGTCAGCTGCATATTCTCAGGTTTGAAATAGACGCGGTTGCCTGTCCTGTCGCTGAAATACTTGCTGTAGATCAGCTTTGTTTCCTGCGTCACCTTTCTGACAGCTTCGGAAGCCTCTTCAAAAGCTTCCAGGGTCAGCATTTTTTCCGTTCCCATCTTTGTCCTCCGAAGACAGCGGGATCGCTTCCGCCCGGTCCCTTCTGTATATTCACACACCAAAAGCAGCTTACAGGATGCGGCTAAAACTCTTTCGGTATGTCTTCTGTTCCCATCATCGCGCAGAAAATCTCCAGGTCCCTGTCATCGCGGATCAGCATCAGCTCCTCAAACGCGCCGTTTCCGCGCTTCCGCAGACCGCCTACCTGCTCTCCGGTGCAGATGCTGCAGCGGATGACAGGGTATTTTTCGGCGGGGTCGTAGGGGATTTTTTCCGGCTTTTTATTCTTCTTAATCCAATTGAACATGTTAATGTCCTGCCCGCATATGAGATACGATTTAAAAGATCTCGGCAATGGACGCAGCCTGCGTCCTGTACCACAGATGCGCTCACGGCAGCACGACATCTATGCCGTACTCTTCTCTGAGCAGCTGCTCCGCTTCCTCCTTTGAGGAGAGATCCCGCTCTGTCACTTTCCCGTCCTTCCGCAGCGTAAAATGCATTCCGGTCAGGGCTTTGCTTCCGTTTGGCAGTGTCAGATTCACCATGCGGTCCATCCGGAAATAGGATTCCTCAAGCCTGGCCTGATAGAAATTCAGCGGCAGGAAGTCGCACGGCTCAATCGGCCGCTCTGCAAAATACATGACATCCGTCCACGCTTCTCCTTCCGGTCTGTCTATCAGGAAGCTGCCATCCTCCCGGAAGCGGCCGCGGAACGGAAGCCCGCCGATCTCCTGAAGGCCCGGGCGAAGCTCTACCACACCCTTGGGGCCGGGGCCGCCGAATCCCACATCACAATACCAGCGTTTTCCCTCCGCAGAGGCAATCAGCCCTTTGTGAGCATACGGATGCAGGGGGCCGGGGCCGCCCAGCAGGCGCACCACGATCGGGTACACCGGAAATCCGAGGGCTTTAAGCAGCGCGCCGAAAATGGTATTCAGCTCAAAGCAGTATCCTCCGCGGCGCTGCTCCACGACCTTGCGGTAGAGATCCTCCTCCTCCAGAGAAGGCACCAGATTCCACTCATATATATCCAGATTCTCAAACGGGACTGTCCCGATATGCGCTTTGATCAGCCTGTCCAGCGTCTCTCCCGTATGCGCCAGGCTTCCTGTATACTGTATCCGTTCCAGATACGCCTCTGTCTGTTTTCTGTTCATGGTACTCCTTATAGACTATGTGCTTCCGTTCCGGAACAGATCCGGGTTCTTTCCCGGACCGTCTGAAGTTTACGGCTAGCTCCCCGCCGGATTCCCGTCCGGGAGATCCTCCGGCCCATAGATGGCACAGCCCTTTCTGCCTCCGTCCTTTACCCGGTAGAGGGCTGTATCTGCGTCTTTGAAAATATCTCCCTGCGGATTCTTTCTGTCAGAGAATGCCACGCCGACACTCAATGAGACAGGCGGCAGGTCATCTTTGGGATGCTGCAGCAGCTCGTTTGCCCGGTTGATCTTGTTCAGGACAAGCTGGCTCATGGAGCTGTTCACACGGGTCATCACCACAGCGAATTCGTCGCCGCCGATCCTGCAGAGGATATCCACGGACCGGAAGCTGTTTCGCAGAATATCCGCCACACGTTTGAGCACCCTGTCTCCCACAGCATGTCCGTAATTGTCGTTGACGGATTTGAAATAATCCACATCCACCAGCAGCAGCGCCATGTGCTCCTTGTCAGCGCTCTCCATCAGCAGGTCATACGCCCCGCGGTTGAACAGCCCCGTCAGGGCGTCATGCGACGCTTCGTGGCTGAGTCTCTCATTTGCCTTCTGATTTTCCGAAAGGATCTTATTGTATATCCTGGTGACAAACCGCAGTTCCTCAACACCGGTAGGTGAAATGATTTCCTTCGCCTGCATCTTCCGCACCATGTTCGTGAGCGGCTTCCGGATCATCTGGGTAATAATGCCCACGATCGCAAGCACAATCAGCAGGAAGAAAATGGTCATTGCTGTCTGTATGTTCACCAGCAGCGCCAGCTGCGCGGACGCGTTTTCAAGTTCCTGGCTGGAAGCGCGGATCAGAGACTGCGTGCACTGCCCTACGTTTTCCCGGATGCGGTCCTTGAAATGCATATAGTTGTTGTCGAAGACAAGCGTCTGCGCCTTTTCTTTCATCTCGTCCGACGACAGCGCCATATCCTCTTCACTGAGCGTCACCGCCGCTATGGCCGGAGGAATCTCCCGGCCCTCATAGTGACCGGCTTCCGTCATCAGCCGCATGGCATAATTTTCCGTTTCAATCAGCTCATTGGAAAGCGTCAGCGCGGCGTTCAGGCTGTCAAGGGCTGCGCTGTCCCTGCCTGAGAGCAATTCTTCAAGATTTTCGACTGCCTTGTCTCTGCGCCGGGTAATCTCGACCTCCTCAAAGAAATCTTCCAGATACTCCAGTTCGCCGGTAACCACGAAGCAGCGCACCCTGTCTGTCAGGAAGTCAGACGCAGATTCCATATCTGTCGCGGCAAGCTGCGCGGCAATATAGCGGTCGCTGGCAAGCTGCATCCTCTGATATCCTCTTGTGACCATCAGGTCCGCTCCCATAAGGGCTAGGGCGGCTATAAAGGCCAGGATGACAAAAAACACGGACGCGGTTTTGAGCTGTATGCCTGTATGTTCCTGCACATGCTCCGGAGCATGGCTGTCACTGGTCTTTTCCCGCTCATCCGTTCTCCGCCTGAGAACACTGAGTTTTGCCTGACGGGCCCGTTCTTCGTTCTCATCAGATTTCCTTCTCTCCGTTTCCCCGCTCAGCATCTGGCTGCGCGCTGCCTTATCCGCCTCCTTTTTCTGCAGTATGAACGCTTCAAACTCTGCGACCGGCACAGGTTTTGAGAAAAAATACCCCTGCACATAGTCGCAGCCCAGCGTTTTCAGGGCATGCATCTGTTCCTCCGTCTCGACGCCTTCGGCGACTATGGGAACGGACAGATATTCTGAAATCCCGATGATGACCTCGAGCATGTGAGTGTTTCCGCCATCCCGGAAGGCATCACGGATAAAGTGCATATCCAGCTTCAGTGCGTCGATCGGCAGTGTGGAGATCATGTTCAGAGAAGAGTACCCTGTGCCGAAATCATCCATCTCGATCCGGAAGCCCTGGCTGCGCAGCTTTTCTACCGTCTCTACAATCTGCCGGGAATCCTGCGTATATGCGGATTCAGTCACCTCCAGCAGAAAGTCTCTTCCGGTAATTCCGTGCTCCTCCAGGATCGTCTTCAGTATCTCAGGAAGCTTCGGATCGTACATGTCAATCCGGGAAACATTTACGGAAACCGGCACCGAATAGCCGAGCCTGTCCTTCCAGTCGCGGATCTGGGCAGCGGCTTCCTGCCACACATAGATATCCAGCTGCTGAATCAGTCCATTCTCTTCAAAAAGGGGGACGAACAGTCCGGGACTGATCATGCCGAGCTCAGGATGCATCCATCGCACCAGAGCTTCAGCGCTTGAGAGTACCGGTGTGTCAGGCCGGACATCGAACTTCGGCTGGTAGTACACCTGGAACTGCCTGCCGGCCACGGCTGCCGGAAAATCTTCAATCAGCCGTTCTGCGTAAAGCTGCTTTTTATGCAGGTCGTTGTCATAATAGCCTATGTTCCTGGTATAGCTGCCCTTTACGGTATCCGCCGCCATTTTTGCCCGGTCAAAGCGGCGCTCGATATCAATCGCCCTGTCAACGCAGGAGTACACGCCCATGCGCAGCCGGGCACGGTTCTCAGCGTTGTCATCGTCTGTCATCCGCACAGAGGCGCACTCCATAAACGCATGATAATCCTCCCGGTGCGGGCAGTAAACCATGAAGGTATCCGCGCTTCTGCGGGAGACGATTCCCCCTTTTTCGCTTACCAGGTCCCGCAGCTGCTGTCCGATCTTCTTCAGGAGACGGTCGCCATAGGCCTTGCCGTAGCGCTCATTGATCATGCGGAAATGATTGACATCGACTATGATGGCATCCATCTCCGTGTCCCGGTACAGCTGGTCAAACTGACTGGCATAACGGTAAAAGTACTCTCTGTTGTACAGTCCGGTCAGTTCGTCCCGCTCTGTCGTCTTGATGGTCTCACGGTCTTCAAATAGTTCTATTGTCCGCAGCACCCGCGCCTGTATGACGCCGATGGGCGGATACGGCTTCGGGATAAAGTCAATCGCCCCGAGATTCAGGCTCTCGATCTCGGTATCCTTCTCCGCCGTCATCACGATGACCGGAATCCCGGAGAGCGATTCATCCTCCCGAATGGCCCTGAGCACATCCAGTCCGGACATGACAGGCATCAGAATGTCCAGCAGGACCAGGGAAAGCGAATCTCTGTACCTGCGGATCTGCTCCATTGTCTCGGCGCCGTCGCCGGCAAAGAGGATCTCATACTCCTTTTGCAGCATGGCGCCGAGCATCTCCCGATTGATGATCTCATCATCTGCAATCAGGACATGCCTTTTCCCTTTGGTTGAATAAACTGTATTCTGCGTATCAGGCATCTCTCTACTCCCGCTTTTTCAGCTGCGCTGAACATCAAAAAATCCTGTACCCATTCTACAACGGGCACAGGATTTCTTCAACCGGGGATTCCCTGTCTTTCTGCCGGGATCAGGCTCTCAGTCCTTCAGGAATTCCCTTCTTCTGCCGCCAGGCGGAAAATCTCCGAGAGGGGGATGCCCTTCTCCTTCGCTACAGCGGCGGCGCTGTCATATTCTACATATACCTTTTCACTGTCTCCCACGCGGCAGATCTTCGTGCGGACCTTGCCGAATACTGTCCGGGCTTCTCCTTCCCGCCGTTCCAGGACAGTGCGTTCCATCCGGCATCTCCGGATCCCGATGGTGGTTGTCTCCTCAAATATTATTTTTTCAAGCCGCGGTATCCTGTCCTCATCACAGATCACATTCAGCTGCCAGGCAGGACGGTTCTTCTTCATGAATACGGGCATGTAGTGAACGTCCCGGGCACCGGCTTCAAAAAGCCTCTCCATGACATATCCCAGGATCTCGCCGGTACAGTCATCCAGATTCGTCTCCAGCTTCCAGATGCTGTCCCGCTTCTCTTCCTCTTCCGTCTCGATCCGCATAATCCGCAGCATGCCGGGCAGCTCATACTCCCGCTTGCCTGCGCCGATGCCGAGCCCGCGTATGCGGAATCTGTCCGGAAGGGTATCTGACGTCATGACTGCCGCGGCGATGGCAGCCCCGGTCGGTGTCACAAATTCACCGTGCAGTCCCGTAAAATGCAGGGGAAGGCCGTAAGAAGCGGAAATCGCCGACACAGCCGGTACCGGTACCGGCAGGATCCCGTGCTGTGTGCGCACGGTCCCGCTTCCTTCACAGATCCTGGGTATAACCACCTCGCGGATACCCAGATTGTCCAGGCAGACGGCCGCGGCAGTGATATCCACTATAGAGTCTACGGCGCCTACCTCATGAAAATGGACTTCTTCCGGAGATTTTCCGTGAACGGCAGCCTCGGCCTCAGCCAGTATCAGGAAGATGCGTTCCGCCATCGACCGCGCTCCGTCCGTCAGTTCTGCCGCAGACAGGATCCGCCGGATATCTCCGAGGTTCCTGTGGACATGGCTGTGTCCATGATCATGCCCGTGGCTGTGCTCATGATCGTGCTCATGCCCGTGACCATGTTCATGTTCGTGCTCATGCCCGTGTTCATGTCCGTGGCTGTGCTCATGATCGTGCTCATGCCCGTGGCTGTGCTCATGTCCATGCAGATATTCCATGTCATGGTCATGGTTTTCAATGTCTTCATCGAGCACCACGTCAAAATCACAGCAGTCAATGGCAGACTTCTGTACACGGCTGACCTGTATTCTGAACCCTGTCAGGGGCAGTGAGGCCAGTGCGCGCTCCAGGACCGTCATATCCGCGCCCAGATCCAGCATGGCGGCTGCAAACATATCGCCGCTGATCCCGCTGGACGCGTCAATATACAGCATTTCTTTTTTCATACAAACCAGTTCCCCTCCGTCAGTCCTGCTGCTGCGCTGTGTTCTGTGCGCCTCTTACAGCCAGACGGTTAATCTGTGTTGCCATGTATCCGGCGCCAAACCCGTTGTCGATATTTACGACGGCAATCCCGTTCGCGCAGGAATTAATCATCGTCAGCAGGGCAGACAGGCCGTTCATGCTGGCGCCGTATCCGACAGAGGTGGGCACGGCGATCACAGGATTCTGCACCAGTCCGCCTATCACACTGGCCAGCGCGCCCTCCATGCCCGCAACCGCCACCACGCAGTTCGCCGCCTGTATCCGCTCCATCCGGGACAGCAGCCGGTGCAGGCCGCTCACGCCTACGTCATAGATCCGGTCCACTGCCGCTCCGAAAAACTCGGCCGTCTGTGCGGCTTCCTCCGCGACAGATATGTCAGCCGTCCCGGCTGTGCAGACCGCAATGCAGCCGCACCTTTTCTTGTCCGGCCTCTCTGCCTTCAAAATGCGGGAGACCGGGTCCCATGTCACCTGGGGCAGAATGTCCCGCACGACCTCGAACTGATGGGCGTCCGCCCTGGTGCCGAAAACCTCACCGTTTTTTTCATACAGTTCCCTGTATATCCTGACCAGGAAATCATCTGCCTTGCGGCTGCAGTACACAACCTCCGGAAATCCGGACCGCGTCTCCCTGTGCATGTCCAGCTTGGCAAAGCCCATCTCCTCAAAAGGCTCCCGCCCCAGGGCGCGCACCGCCTCTTCCACTGACAGTTCCCCGGACTGCACCTGCCGGAGAATTTCTTCTGTCTTCATTTTTTCTGCTCCTTGCTATTTGTAGGTTATGATTCCACGGATTGCTCCGCACTTCGTGCTCTCGCAATCCTCAAAGGTTCATACTTCCGGTGCGGTAGCCCTGCAGATCCAGTGTCACATAGGCAAATCCCAGGGCCTTCAGGCCCGCCCATACTTTCTGGCGCAGCTGTTCCTCCGCGAACCGCCCGATATCCTCCGGCAGGACCTCGATTCTGGCCGTTTCACTGACTTCTCCGTGGACGCGCACCCGCATCTGCCGGAAACCCAGGTCCAGCAGGAGCTGTTCAGCCGCACCCACACGGTTCAGCCTCTCCCGCGTAATCGTCTCTCCGTACACAAACCGGGATGCCAGGCATGCAAAGGAAGGCTTGTTCCAGGTGGGAAGCGCCCGCTTTTCTGAGAGATCACGGATCTCCTGCTTCGTCAGGCCGGCCTCCCGCAGGGGACTCACGATGCCCAGCTCCGCCACGGCCTGCAGGCCCGGCCGGTAATCTCCCAGGTCATCCATGTTCGAGCCTTCCGCGACATATCCGATCCCCTCTTTTTCTGCCAGCGCGAGTATTTTTCTGAAAAGATCTTTTTTGCACAGATAGCAGCGGTTCTTCGGATTGCGGCGAAACGTCTCTGTCTCCAGTTCATCCGACAGCACGGTCAGCTGCCGTATCCCTTTTTCACGGCAGAACGCTTCAGACTCCCTGTATTCCCTCTCCGGAAACAGGGCTGACCTGGCTGTCACCGCAACCATCCGGCCGCCCAGAACCTCATGAGCCACATCGCTCAGATAAGCAGAATCCACGCCGCCGGAAAAGGCGACAGCGAGACTGCCGAGTGTCTGTATATACGCTTTCAGTTTTTCTTCTTTCTGCAGTTCTGTCCCCATAGAACTCCTCCGTCTGCCGCCCGGCAGAGACCGCCTCGTTTTATCCCTCGCTTTTCAGCGCGATAATCCCAGCCGGCATATCTTTTGTCACTTCCAGCACACTGCTCCCGGAGCGCGTCAGACCGCCGGCCGCCTTTTCAAAATCATCCAGTGTCCCGATCACGTCAAAGCCGTTTTCTCCCAGCCGGTAATGCATGGGAATCATGACTTTCGCGCCGATCTGCCGGTACAGGGCGGCAGCCTGCGCTGCGTCGATCGTAAAGAATCCGCCGACCGGAATCATAACTGCGTCCGCCCCGGACAGCTCTGCGGCCAGATCATCCGGCAGCTCACAGCCGATATCGCCGAAATGCACGGCCTTCAGTCCTTCCGCTTCCAGGACAGTGATCCTGTTCATTCCGCGTTTTTTGCCCCCGCAGTCATCGTGTGGAATGTCATATGCCGTGATCCGAAAAGGATTCTCTCCCCCGGATACGATTTCTACCGCCTCCCGGAAGGCGTGGTCACCGTGTTCATGGGAGCACAGGACCTCATTGGCCTGCAGATGCAGCGGCCCGTATCCCGGCACATGGTCATCATAGGGATCCAGCGCCACCGTATATCCCCGGCAGGAAACCGTGAAGCAAGAGTGTCCGAAATATCTGATCTGCATACTCATTTTCATTCTGCCTCCTTCAAGTCCGGCTCTGTTCAGTGATTTCTGTAATAATTGATCAGGCATCCGTCCAGGATGATCTGTCTCTCGTCATCCGTCAGGGCGCCCAGTGTCATGTCAAAGGGCACCGGTTCTCCATTGCCGTCTGCCGGGATGCGGTACGCCCGGACGCGGTCGGCCTTTTCCTCCAATTCTCTGCGGATCTCCGGCAGGTACAGGTAATCCCCGTTTCTGAACGGCAGTTCTCCTGCCGGCACCAGCAGAGGCAGCATACCCCAGTTGATCAGATTGGAGCGGTACCGCTTTGTGGCGTACTCATGAGCTATGTTTGCCCATCCGCCCAGCACCTTCTGACAGGATGCAGCCTGCTCACGGGCAGAGCCGTCGCCGGGCTTTACGGCAAAGATTGTGGAGCCGACGCCCATCCGCCGCACGCCGTACGTTCCGGGTTTATCTGCGTTTTCCTGCGTTTTCTCACACGCCCCGGCTCTTCCTTCTTCCGCCTGCGCGGCAGCGGCAGATGCCGGGAACGCGCGGCAGACTGCCTGCATGACCGGCTTCAGCTCAGACAGTGCCTCAATCGGACAGGCGGATGCTTCCAGCGCCTTCTGTGCCTTCTGCACCTCCTTTGCCCTTCCTACGTACAGGGGGTCCTTTCGGGACAGGGTGAACTCCGCCAGTCCCAGCGGATTGGAGCGGAAAGAGGATGTCTCGCCGGAGGGGATCAGCTCATCTGTCGTCGTCACCGGATCATGGATCTCTGAGACTACCTTCAGGATCAGGTCCTCCGGCAGCGCAGACATGGCAGGCCAGTCCTTGATATTCGGACCGAACCGGACTTCCACGGAAGGATCGGCTTCGCCATGACTGTCAAAAACGCGGTGATCATATATGCGCCCGTCAAAATGATAGACAGGCCGCCGGTATTCCCCCGCAAACTCCGTTGCCGGCGTCAGATAGCCCTGATTGGCAGCCGTAGCGGCAATAGAGCGGGCATCCATCAGTGCCACAGACGCAATCTGTCCGTTCTGCACCTTCGACCCCTCCCGGTTCGGGAAGTTCCTGGTAGAATGCCGTATGGAAAGGTCACCGTTTGCCGGCGTATCGCCCGCGCCGAAGCACGGTCCGCAGAACGCCGTCTTGACGATCGCGCCGGTCTGCATCAGATCCGCCAGAACGCCGTTTCTGGAGAGTTCGGTATAAATCGGCGTGCTGGCCGGATACACGCTGAGCGTAAAGTCATCGCACCCTATATACCGGCCGCGCAGAATGTCCGCGGCATCGCAGATATTCTCAAAGCCGCCGCCGGCGCACCCTGCGATAATGCCCTGGTCTACCAGAAGCCTGCCGTTATGGATTTTGTTTTTCAGGGTGAAATCAATCTTTCCCCCCAGTGACACCTGCGCCCTCTTCTCTACGTCATCCAGGATATCCGCCAGATTGGCATTGCACTCCTCAATCGTGTAGACATTGCTGGGGTGGAACGGCATGGCTATCATCGGACGGATCTTGTCCAGCTCCACGCAGATCACCCCGTCATAATACGCCGCTGCCCCCGGGGCAAGCTCCGCGTATTCCTCCACGCGTCCGTGCTCTTCATACCAGTCACGGATCCTGCCGTCCGTCTGCCAGATGGAAGACAGGCAGGTCGTCTCTGTCGTCATGACATCCACGCCGATTCTGAAGTCCGCTGACAGGTTCGCGACACCGGGGCCCACAAACTCCATCACCTTGTTTTTCACATATCCCTTTTCAAAAACGGCGCCGATGATGGCCAGCGCCACATCCTGCGGGCCGACGCCCGGCACCGGCTTCCCGGTCATATAGACGGCGACCACCTCCGGCATCGGGATGTCATACGTCTTCTCCAGCAGCTGTTTGACAAGCTCCGGTCCGCCTTCTCCCATGGCCATGGTGCCCAGGGCGCCGTAACGGGTATGGGAATCCGATCCCA
>CAMODP010000004.1 GCA_946611445.1 uncultured Eubacterium sp. | reverse complement strand
GTCGGAGAATCACACTCCGTTCCCTATTCTCCCATGCTGAAAACATGGACACCTGTAACTATCCCAGCATTATTCTTTTAACAGGTCTGATTATAACAGACCTGGCAGGTATATGCAACAGTTGCCGATTTACTGCGTCTGCCATGCGATGCATGCAGAGACGGCATGCGCTTAGAAAAACCGCCAGGAAATGAAAATATATCCCCCCCGCAGATCGTCAGAGCGAAGCATGAAAGCCTTTCGCTTCCGGCGCTGCAGCTTTTTTTACGCCTGAAGATACATGGAGACGTGTCAGACATGGTACAGAGTCAGTATGATCATTGCGCGAGGGACTGACCTACGGACATGAGAGCCCGGCCGATACCCTGTATCCCCTGGGAGAAAACATCCCTGTTATTGACGATGTGGAAATGGACAATGCGTGGACATATGATCCGGAAGCCGCTGCTGCCCTGCTGGATGAAGCCGGCTGGGTCATGAATGAATCTACAGGCATCCCACACTGTCACAAAAAGGATTCCGTTGCACTTACTTCTGTGCTATACTCCAGACAGGCCGGTAATATCAGCAGGGAATCTTCGGACAGTTATGAGAAAGGAATCCGGCCATGAAAAAGCCAATGAGTGTTCTGGCGGCAGGTCTGCTGGGCGGTGAGGAGCCTGCCCCGGCAGAGGCGTGTGCAGAGCGCGAATGATGCCGCCAGAGTCAATGCAGTATGATCAGGCCGCCGCCTTTGACTTCTGGAAGCCTCGAAGAAAGGACAGAGATAATGAACATAGGAATCGTCGGAACCGGAATGATCGGATCCAGTCTTGCTGCTTTATTTACCGGGTACGGGCACGATACGGTGATGCTTGCGTCCCGGCCGGAGCGGGTGAGTGCCGCGAGAGAGAACTGGATGGATATTTACCGCACGCTGATGGAGCGGGGACTTGTGAACAGCGAACAGCTGAAGGCCTGCGAATCCCGCCTCCGTATTGAGACGGAATACGGGAAACTCTCCGAATGCGAAATAATATTCGAATGTGTCAAAGAGGACAGGGATATCAAGTTTTCCGTATACCGGCAGATCGAAGCGCACTGTCCGGACTGCCGTGTCATAGCTTCCGTTTCTTCCGCCATGCCGCCGGAAGTGCTTCAGGACGGCTGTGTGCGGATGAAAAAGAAGATCGTAACGGCGCATCCGTTCTATCCGCCGCATCTGGTTCCTTTTGTAGAACTTGTCCGGGCGGAGGATACGGATGAAGGCGCTGCAGCGCTTGTCTACGAACTGCTCGAAGGCTGCGGCCGCAAGGTCTGCGTCATGAAAAAAAGCGCTCCCGGCTTTATTGCGAACCGCCTGCAGCATGCGCTGCTGCGGGAAGCGACATATATGGTAGAGCAGGGAATGGCTGAGCCCGCAGACATAGACAAGGCGCTGAAATACAGCTTCATGCCGCGCTACAGCTCGGTCGGACTTTTTGAACATCAGGATGCAGCCGGACTGGACATGGTCGTCAGCATTGAAGACCGCCTGCTCTCTGATCTCAGCACTGCGCAGCGCACCCCGGACTACATCCGGCAGCGCGCTGAACGGGGGGATATCGGCCAGAAAAGCGGCTGCGGCATTTATGAATGGGATCAGGAATCCATTGAGCGGTTCCGGCGGGATGCCGCGGAACCCTATTGGAAGTATTTCGACTGGCCGCTCTGACCGCGGGGAGTCGGGGGACGTATCTCCTGACTCACCGGCGGAACCGGTAAATCCACAGAAACATGGCGTAGACAAATACGACCGAAACCGCAATATTGACCTTCATGTTTTCCCGCAGCAGCATCATGAGAACAGTAAACAGCAGCATAAGCCCTGCGGGCGGCAGGACGGACAGCGGGCGGAAACGGACTTCCTTCTTTGCGTACCGCATCAGGCCGAACAGACAGAAATAGAAAAGCAGGAAAGCGGACACGAGAAAGATGGTTTTGGGCAGCAGACTGACTCCCGTATTCTGCATGAATTCCAGGGCGGCAGTTATGCTGTTCAGGGCAAGGATCAGAAAGATGTGCAGCAGCATATACCCCATACCGGTCGTCTTCCGTTCCCTGTCAATGATATGGTTGTAGAGCATCTCATAGCTCAGGAACAGCGCAGCGACAATCAGGAACGCCAGCAGGGAGAAATAGACGGAGTTCGGCGTCAGGGCGCCGTCAAAATACGAAGCGATGGCAATGATCATTTCGCCGAACGTAAAGACTACATAGAGCATGGCTCTTTCCGACAGGTGGGTAAAGTCGATCCGTTCGGCTTTTTTTTCGTCTGCGGAGTACCATGTCAGGATGACGCCGGCCAGAATGGCAATTGCGCTGAAAACGGGAAACGGGAGACCGGCTGTCGGAATGGCAAGCAGCACCAGTGCCGCTTCCGTGAAAAGCACGGCGGCCAGACGGCGGATGGTTTTTTCGGTATCCCGGAGGCCCTTGTGGTTGCGCAGTTCTATGAGATACTGGATCCCCGTATTGATGAGAATCAGCGCCCAGGCGGCATGGTACTGCGTGAAGAAGCTTTTCCAGTGAAGGCGGGTTCCCTCGCCGATGTAGTAGAGCAGATACATATTGACAAAGAGGAAGACGTGATCACGCACCCCGTTCCGCCCGAACATATTGATATAAAATGTTGAAAAATTCCAGATCTGGATAACGGCGAGGGTGCACAGGATATAAATGGCAAAATGTCCTGCGGGAACAAAGCCGTCTTCCACTGCAAGGAGCAGCGAATTGTTCCTTCCGATAATGTATACAAAAATCAGATCATAGATCAGTTCCAGGTACTCGACCTTTTTCTCTTCTTTCAAAATATCTTCTCTGTGCATCATCATTCTCAAAACCTGCCCTGCTGTGATTAGGTCGCCAAAAGCAGCATACGGATTGTTCCGTGCTTCACACTCTCACATCTTCGCTTCGTTTCGGTCGGCGCAAAACGAACGTCCACCGGACGTTCTGCGCCCTCCCGCCATTCGGACTTGCGTGGGTTCAGTACTTTTGGCTTTGTAATCATTATATTGTGTAAGATACTGAAATAGTATACCATATTAAAAAGAGAAGCCGGAATGTATGAATTCAGAATCTGACAAAAAGAGGTACAGGATTATGGAGAGAAAAAGAATTGTCTGTTTTGGAGATTCCCTCACATGGGGGTTTGATCCGGATACCACGGGCCGTTTCCCGGAGGACAGCAGGTGGCCCATGGTGCTGCAGGAGACTCTCGGCGCGGAATATGCCGTGATTGAAGAGGGACAGAACGGCAGGACGATTGCGACAGATGATCCGTCTGAAGGCGAGAAGAATGCCCTGAAATATATCCTTCCCTGTCTGGAGAGTCATTCTCCGCTGGAAGCGCTCTTCATCATGCTTGGCGTCAATGACTGCAAGAGAAAATTTTCCTATTCGTCCATGGATATAGCGGAGGAGATGCAGCTCTTGCTGGAGAAGGTTCTGGCTTACAGACAGTTTCGGTGTGAAAAACCGTTCAAGGTGATCCTCATAGCGCCTCCGCCGGTCTCTGAAGCGATCCGGGATTCCTGGCTGGGGGACAGGTTTGAATATGAGATATCCCGGCAGCGGTCTCTGGAGCTTGCAGGGTGGTACCGGCAGCTCGCAAAAAAGTACGGATGCGTTTTCCTGAACGCGGCGGACTATGTCCGCGCCAGTGATGCCGACGGTGTCCATCTGGACGCAGAGAATCAGAGGAAGCTTGGAAAAGCAGCTGCAGAAGCCCTGCGCTGGTAAGCCGGGAGGGGATCCGTTATCATGGACTTGATCTCCCGGCCGTTACGAAGAGTCAAAGGGGACGTTTCTCTCTGACTCAATAATCCCCCTGATATTCCCTGTAGATCTGCGCGAGTCCTCCGTGGGAGGTCTCCCGGTATTTTTCGTTCAGGTCCAGACCGGTGCGGTACATGGTATCGACGACCTCATCGAAGGAAATCTTCCGCGTCGTGTAGAGAAAACGGGAGAGATTCACGGAACTCAGAGCACGCATGGCAGCCACGGCGTTGCGCTCGATGCAGGGGATCTGCACCAGGCCGTTGACGGGGTCGCAGGTGAGGCCCAGATTGTGTTCCATCGCGATCTCCGCCGCGTACTCGATCTGGTCGATGTTCAGGCCGAAAAGGGTCGCAACCGCAGCGGCGGCCATGGAACAGGCGCTTCCGATCTCGGCCTGACATCCGCATTCCGCGCCGGAAATGCTGGCATTGGTGCGGATGACATTGCCGATCAGACCGGCGACGGCCAGGGCGTCCAGGATTTCATCTTCCGGGAAGCCCCGGTCATACCGCATATAGTAGAGAATCGAAGGGAGCACGCCGCAGCTGCCGCAGGTCGGCGCGGTGACCACCAGGTTTTCGGCGGCGTTTTCTTCGCTGACGGCGTAGGCATACGCGGCGATGAGACGGTTCATGGTGACATCCGCGCTCTCGTTGTAACAGCGCTTCTCATACAGGTATTTCGCCTTGCGCATCAGATTCAGGCCGCCCGGAAGCGTCCCCTCCGTCTTCAGCCCGCGCTCTACGGCGTCCTCCATGGCGTGCCAGACCTTCGCGAGATATTCCCGCAATGAAGCGCCTTCCAGAATATAGATCAGCTGCAGAAGGCTGATTTTTTCCTGATTGCAGAGGGAGAGGATCTCCGTGAAATTTTTCTGCGGATAGATCTCCCTGTCTTCTTCCGAAGCTTCATGCTCGATGCGGATGGAGCCGCCGCCAATGCTGAAGATGCGTTTTGACGCTGTCTTTTTTCCGTCTTTAAATGCCTCAAAAAGCATTGTGTTCGGATGCGGAAGTTCCTGCTCCTCCTTATTGAAGATAATCCGGGCGCCGGGCAGCCCTTCCCGGATTGCCTTGGCGGTGCCGTGCCCTTCACCGGTAAAGGCCAGTGATCCGAACAGCGTCACCTGATAGGAATCCGCGTCCGGGTAGCGTTCGCCAAATGTAACGGCGGCGTGGAACGGGCCGACTGTGTGTGAACTGGAAGGCCCGTTGCCGATTTTATATACGCTGGCTATGCTCTTCATTTCAGATCTCCTTATCTAAGCGCAGCCGGAATGTGCAGTCAGACCGGCAGTTCCTTTCCATCTTTAATCCAGTCCATATATTCCGCCGTGGCCGTAAAGATAACATCCCCGGAGGAATTCAGGGCCGTTTCCAGAGAATCCTGGATGACGCTGATAATAAATCCTATGCCCACGATATGCATGGCGATGTCATCGTTAATGCCGAACAGGGAGCATCCCAGGGGCACGAGCAGGAGCGATCCGCCGGCGACACCGGATGTCCCGCAGGCTGAGAAGGTGGCGACAACACTCAGCAGGATCGCCATGGGGAAGGTGACATGTACGCCGGCGCTGTACGCGGCCGTCAGGGCAAAAGTGGTGATCACAGCCGCGGCCCCGTCCATATTGATGGTGGCGCCGAGCGGGATCGAGACGGAGTACATGTTCTCATCCAGTCCCAGCTCCTTGCACAGCTCCATGTTGACAGGAATGTTAGCGGCCGAGCTCCTGGTAAAGAAGGCTGTCACGCCGCTCTGGCGGATGCATCGGAAGATAAGCGGATACGGGTTCCTGCGCAGGGCGACCCCGACGATCAGCGGGTTCACCACCAGGGCTACCAGCAGCATGGTGACTACCAGAACGAGGACCAGCTCGCCGTAGGTCGTGAATATCTCAAGTCCGCTGCTGGAAACCGCGCTGAAAACGAGCCCCAGGATACCGAAAGGAGCACACGCGATCACCCAGCGCACGACCTTCGACACCGCGTCGGCCAGATCACTCAGCGTTTCTTTGGTCGTAATACCGGAAGCCTTCAGCGCCACGCCGAGGATTACAGCCCAGAAGAGAATGCCGATATAATTTGCGTCTGCCAGCGCGTCTACGGGATTCGCTATGACGCTGCTCAGCAGGTTCATAATGATTTCAGTCATGCTGTCCGGGGCGGTCAGATTCGCGGCATCGTCTATGCCTTCCACAGAGAGAACCACGGGGTGGGCGAAATTGACGATAACGGCGACAACAGCCGCGCACAGGGTGCTGAAAAGGTACAGGAAAATGACGCGCCGGAATCTGGCGGCGGTGTCAGTGCCGCCTTTTGCGCTGGCCAGCGAAGAAGCCACCAGGACAAAGACCAGGACCGGTGCGATTGCCTTCAGGGCACCGACAAACAGGGTTCCCGGGACACCGATCCAGGTCTGGCCGGGCAGCAGCAGTCCCAGTGCGGCACCGATCACCAGACCGATGCAGATCCGAAGGATAAGACTCATGGAATTCCATTTTTTGATCAGCATTATATGCCTCCGTGTGAAATTTTTTCTAAATATACCACATCATGCGACAAAGTGACAGCTGACATGCTGTATGTCAGAGCGATTCCTTCCGCAGAAGAGGGTGAGATTATCGACGCCCTCTGTTACGGGGCTGAAGTCAGAGTGACGGGACAGACAGATCCGAATGCCGCAGACCAGAGATGGTTCCGGATTGCCCTGAATGATGCTGAAGGAAATGAGACAGAAGGATTTGTGGCGGCAGAGTTCCTTAGCGATACTGCCCCGGCAGCTGCAGACCCGGTTGTATATGAGCCGGCCCCGGCAGAAATGTACACTGCTGTTTATACAGTTCCTGCGGCGGCAGCGCCTGATACGGTTTCAAACGGGTGCACCGGCATCTCCCCGAGCGGAGCGCCGATTGTCAAGACCTCATATGTATATGCACAGAGCGGAACGCTTGTTGAAATATACAAGGATGCGAACGGGACCTGGACATACGGAGACGGCATGGGCCTCACATGGGTGACAGACAATGAGGCAATGACGGAAGGCGGAGAAGCCTTTACATCCTATGATCCGACGAACATACCTGACTTGGGAGCCTATTTGCAGACAGTTGCAGAGTGAACGTGACAGGGGACGGTTTTCCGTCCCCTGCCACGCTTTCTTGTGTTATACTGTGCTTGTACAGAGGAAACTTTTTTTTGCGCATGGAGGAGACAGCCTATGAAGCTGGGAGCGACAGGAACAGGATTGAAAATGTGGAAAAGAGGAATAACTGCGGGCCTGATGATTTTTCTTCTGACGGGACAGTCCGTACAGGCGGATACCTGGAGTGACGCTGTCAGTGCCGTCTCCGTGCCCGGGTATGTGTGGACGACAGCGAGCAGCATCAATGCCCGGAAGCAGTTCTGGGGAGACACCGTCCTGAACTATGCCGGCGGTGAGGAGGATCCGTGGACGTACACATTGGTGAGCGCCACGAAACTGACAGGAATATCCGATGATTACGGAAATGGCGTGCAGTATGTGTACCATATCAACACAGGCAATGAGTACTATATGTACAGCAATGACGACACGCTTCTGGAATGCCACTGGCAGCCAGACGGCTACAGCGCCTCGGACAGCCTGATCCGCACATCGGATAATGTCGCGGAGAACACGGAACTGATCAGGATGGAGGAGTACGACGGCAGGGAAGTCACCTTTGAACTCTCCAGCTTCAGTGTGTTTACAGGATACTATGAAGACGACATGTCGGAAAAATGCCTGGCTGCCAACCTGAAGAACCCGGTCCAGATCCGCACAGGGGACGGGGACGTGATCGTGCATTCCATCCAGGTATTCGGAGACGCTGTCGATGCCTTCTGCGCGGCGCAGAACCTGGACCTTAATTTCAGTGAATACGACGGGTATAAAGTGGACAATTCTCCTGCGACAGTGTCGGGCGTCCTCATGGAGGCAGACACAAATCATCACTACACGCCTGTTCTGATGCAGGTGACGGCTCTGGACGGCACGGCATCTGCAGAGAGTGGCGCGGAGTATGCCGAAGGCGGTGCATATGAAACAGCCGAAGGAGCTTCCGCGCTGGCCGGCAACTGGGCAGACAGCTGGAGTCAGCGCGCCCACATGCAGATCAGTCCGTCGGGCAGTGAGTATTACTGCGAAATCCGCTGGGGCAGCAGCTGGAACGAGACGGAAGCCTGGAGATTCCACATTCAGGATGACGGCTCCGGTGAGTACCGTTTTGATGACTGCATGAGGGTAACCCTGCTGGCAAAGGACGACGGGTCAGAAGAGGAGATCATTAAGTACCGTTTCGGAACCGGAAAGCTGATTCTGGAGAACGGGAACCTGAGGTGGGTAGACGACCATGACCACGCGGGCGACGAGTGTGTCTTTGAAAAAATGTAAAAGCGGCCCGTTTGACACGGATATGCCGCCGGATGTAAGATAAAACAGGTACTTATCGTTAAGAAACCGACCGGGAAGGAGGAAATGCTATGGACGGTACATTCAATATGGAAAAGGCGCAGGAGGTTCTGGAGAGGAGCAGCCAGGAGGCGCAGGAACTGCTCCGTGATCCCTCGAAGCTGGAGGGAATGCTGCGGGAACTGCCGGAGAAGCTGCAGGCGATTCCCGGCGTGGGAGGCATCCTGAAGGATATCCCTCTGACGATCGCGCTTGTGAAAAGCTGTGTCACCGGGGAATACAGGGACATCTCCCTGCAGAACATACTTCCTCTGGTAGGCGCATTTGCGTATCTGTTTAAAAAGAAAGACCTGATCCGCGATAACATTCCGCTGCTGGGATATGCGGATGACCTCGCCGTGCTGGGCCTGGCGATGAAGGCGCTTGAGCCGGATCTGAGAGCCTTTGAGGCATGGAGAAACGGCGGGATGGCGTCAGCCTCCCAGGAAGCAGACGCCGGCGCTGAAGCAGAAGCCGGAGCCGAAGCCGCCGCGGAAGCGGAAGATACCGGCGAGCCCCTTGAATATAAGCCTGAAAAAGAGGCGGACGAAGCGCCTGCGGAAGAGGCGGAAACAGTGATGAGGTGTACAGATGGATTTTTACCCAAAGAAAAAACTGGGCTTCGGCCTGATGCGGCTGCCGGTGCTGGACCGGACAGATGAGTCGACGATAAATATTGAAGAAGCCGGGAAGATGGTTGACCTGTTCCTGGAGAACGGATTTACCTATTTTGATACGGCATGGATGTATCACGGCTTTCGGAGCGAGGAGGCTGTAAAGGAAATTCTGGTCAGCCGTTATCCCCGGGAGAGCTATACGCTGGCGACGAAGCTGCACTGCGGCTTTTTTGACACAGAAGAAGGCCGGGATGAATTCTTCGCGAAGCAGCTGGAAAAAACCGGCGCCGGATATTTTGATTATTATCTGCTCCACGGCGTGGATGAAAGCAACATTGCGAAATATGAAAAACTGGACTGCTTCCCATGGCTGCAGGAGCAGAAAAAGGCAGGCCTGATACGGCATGCCGGTTTCTCCTATCATGACTCTCCGGAATTGCTGGACAGGATTCTGAGCGCCCATCCGGAGATGGAATTTGTACAGCTGCAGCTGAATTATCTGGACTGGGAGAGTGAGTGGATACAGGCCCACGGCTGCTATGAGACTGCGCGAAAGCACGGCAAAGCCATTACCGTCATGGAACCGGTCAAAGGCGGGACACTGGCAAAAGTCCCTGAGGACGGGGCTGCCCTGTTCCGCGAACTTGATCCGTCTGCATCGGCGGCTTCCTGGGCGATACGTTTTGCGGCCAGCCTGCCGGGCGTCATGACCGTACTCTCCGGAATGAGCAATGTCAGCCAGATGGAAGATAACCTGCGCGTCATGAAAGACTTCAGGCCGCTCACTGACAAAGAGAGAGAAACGTGCTTCCGGGTGGCGGATATCATCAACGCGCAGATCACGGTACCCTGTACCGGCTGCTCCTACTGCACGGAGGGCTGCCCGCAGAACATTCCGATCCCGAAATACTTTTCACTCTACAATGAAGATATGAGGGAGGACATGGCGGAAAAGGGATGGACGGTAAATTTCTCCAATTATGAGAATCTCACGAAGACCTTTGGAAAAGCCGGCGACTGTGTTGCCTGCGGCCAGTGTGAGGAGATCTGTCCGCAGCATCTGCCTGTGATAAAATATCTGAAGGATGTGGCAAAACACTACAAGGCATAAGCGCACAGGGAAGGAGCCGCAGATGCACAGAAACAGCATACATGAAATATTTGAGGCAATATCTGAACTGAATCCGAACAGGGACAACCGGCTGTTCACGGCTGCAGACGGGCCTTTTGCAGGAGAAAAGCTGCTGGTCACGGACGGAGAGGCTGTGATGCAGACCGCGGAGAACGGTTTTTTTGACCGTCATCCCGAGATCGTACAGATGAAGGAGACCGGTCTGTCGGATACAATTGACGGCCGCGTATTCTCGGAGCAGATTACCGGAGGGAGAAAACTGGTAATCTGCGGGGCCGGCCATGTGGGAATCGCTGTGGCGCGGATCGGAAAAATGATAGGCTGTGATGTGACCGTGATCGACGACCGGAAGCTTTACGCTGATCAGGCGAGGCAGACCGGGGCGTTCGTGATCTGTGAGGACTTCCGGAAAGCGCTCGGACAGATCGCGGGAGATGCGAATACATGGTTCGTAATTGTGACCAGAGGGCATAAATGGGATCAGATGTGTCTCAGGGACATCGCGGGGAAACCGCACGCTTACATCGGACTGATGGGCTCGCGCAGAAGAGTCGGCTTTGTCATGCAGACACTGAAGGAAGAAGGCGTCGATGAAGAGGTTCTGTCACGGGTCTTCACGCCGATCGGGCTGGATATCGGCGCAGAGACCCCGGAGGAGATAGCGGTCTCGGTGATGGCTGAAATGATTCAGGTACAGAGCCGGAGAGGCAGCGACAGCGGCTGGCCCAAAGAGATCCTCAGAGCCATCCTGGAGAAAAACGGAGGGGAGCCGGGTCACGACAGGAGCATCCTGATGACGATGATCAGCAGAAAGGGCTCCGCTCCCAGAAAAGTCGGGACAAAAATGCTGCTGCTGGGAGACGGATATACGACCGTCGGCACCATCGGAGGCGGCTGCGTGGAGGCTGATGTCATCTCGCATGCCAGAAGGCTGCTCCGGAATCCGGAATCCGGAACGGAGGTGCTGCAGGTAAGCATGACAGTGGATGAAGCGGACGAAGAAGGGATGGTCTGCGGCGGGATCGTAGAGATCCTGTTGGAAAAGATCTGAAGATCATTGGTCAGGAAGCACCGTCCTTACGTTTGTATTTTGTCACGTACACCACAGGCTTTTTCCGCAAAATCATTGACTTATTTCACCGGGATTCCTATAATAGGGGCAATAAATTTATAAAAATTTTATAAAACTGAATTAAAAGTGTTTACAGTGCCGTACAGCCTTTCGGGATTACTTATAGCAGGCACTATCCAGTGGCTGTATCGGAGAATAGAGAATCATGTGAGATCCATGAGCGGTACCGCCGCTGTATCTGCCAGTGCACGCGCCTTGACGATGAAAATCGGTCATTGGGATGAAACCCGAGAAGGCTGGCGCGTATTCCGGATATGAAGAACCGGAGAGGCAGGAGCCAGAAGAACTGCTGTAAACAGTCAATCAGGGAGTCCGGACGGATATTTCAGAGATCCCCAGGCAATACAATGAAACAGACGGCCGCACCAGCTGATGGGATTCAGTTGCTGCGGTCTTGTGCATTTTCAGGGGCGTGCGGGAACCGTTTCGCGGTCCGATTATTTCAAGGAGGTGCGTATGCAGGAATACAACAGAATCATGATAGGAAAGGATGAGGTCGTACCCGTGGCGCAGAAGATGCGCGCGGACGGGGTGGTCCTGGCGATGATTCACGGGTACCTGGATGAAGCGGGACAGCCTGTGATCTCCTATGAGTACCAGATCGGAGAAGGAATTGATTCCTATACCGTCACGGGAGAATCCGTCCTGCCCAGCATCAGCGCCATCTATGACAAGGCGGCTGAGTGGCCGGAGCGGGAACTGATGGAACTGATGGATATTACCTTCGAAGGCGTTGACACGTCGAAGCGGCTGTTTCTGCCGGATACGATGTTCGAGGGACAGGGCCAGATCCTTGTGACCCCGATGGCAGAGCTGACAGAGAAGGCACACGGAAAAAAGGAGGAATAGAATGAGTTATATTGTCCCGATCGGCCCCTATCATCCGGCGCTGGAGGAACCTGTCCATGCCAGACTGACGACGGACGGGGAGGAGATCACCTCCGCGGAAATCTTTATCGGATATAATCACCGGGGCATTGAAAAGCTGGCGCAGCAGAAGAATTTTATCCAGAACCTGGTTATGGTCGAGCGTGTCTGCGGCATCTGCTCACATTCGCACGCGCTGACATATGCCCTGACCGTAGAGTCCATCGCGAAGATGAAGGTCCCGAGAAGGGGGCAGTACATCCGCGTGATCATCGCCGAGCTGGAGCGCCTGCATTCCCACTATCTGTGGATTGGCATTGCCCTGCATATCATCGGCCACGACAGCCTGTTCATGCATACCTGGAATGACAGGGAACTGATCATGGACATGCTGGAGGAGATCTCCGGAAACCGCGTGAACTACGGCATGGTTATGATCGGGGGATCCCGCAGGGATATTGACGACGAGAAGCGCGTGCACCTGCTGGAGATGCTGAACCGGATCGAGGCTTCCATGATCCGGCTCAAGGATTTTCTTCTGACGGATAAAACAGTGGCTCTGCGCACGCAGAATGTCGGCATCCTGACGACAGAGGACGCGATCCGGATCGGCGCGAACGGCCCGCACGCCAGGGCTTCCAACGTGCCCGTAGACGCGCGGAAGGATTCGCCCTACTGCTGCTATGATGAATTTGAATTTGAGAAGGCCGTCTGGCCGTCCTGCGATGTGTTCTCCCGCGTGGTCATCCGCGTCCTGGAGAATTTCGAGAGCATCAAGATCATCCGCCAGGCCCTGGAGAACCTGCCCGAGGGAAAGGTTGACGGGAAGATCAATCTGGGCATGAAGATGCCTTCTGTCCCGGCAGGGGAATACATGACCCGCATCGAGGCGCCCCGCGGACAGCTTTGCTACAAGGTGGTGACGAACGGCACGGACTACGGCCAGCGTGTCAGCATACACGTGCCGACTTTCCGGAACGCGCCTACCGTACCGGTGATGCTGCAGGGAAATTCCGTGGCGGACGCCGGCCTGATCATCGCCAGCATAGACCCCTGCTTCTCCTGCATGGACCGGTAAACGTGTCATGCATGAGCTGGCAATAACAGAGGGAATCATACGGGCTGCGGTTCCCGCCGCGGAGGCGCAGGGAGCCAGCAGGATCCTGGAGATCCGGCTGAAAATCGGGGAACTGTCCGGTGTTTTCCCGGAATATATCCAGGAATACTTCGACGCGGCCAGCGCCGGGACGATCGCCGAGGGCGCCGTGCTCCGTGTGGAGCGGATTCCGGTTAAGATCCGCTGCCGCGCGTGCGGTCGCGAGTCGGAGATCAGCAGAGACAATATCTGCTGTCCGTCCTGCGGCGGAACCGATCTGCAGCTGCTGGCGGGAAGAGAGTATTTCGTAGACAGTCTGGTGGCGGAGTAGCATGAGACAGCCCCGCCGCCGCTATGGCAGGCAGCAAAAAGGATAGGAAGCCGCGGCCCGATAAGAGCAGGCCGCAGGCAGATAAGGAGGCAGTTTTGAATGTAAAAAGAACGTTGTCCGGATTTCTGGCCACCGCACTCCTGTGCTGGCTCTTCTGGCTGCTGATTACTGGGCAGGTGACGGCCATTTTCAGGGGGGAGGCTTCCCTGGAGGTCCTTACGGCAGGTGTGGTCGTCAGTCTGGCGGTATCCTGGTTCAGCTCCCGGTTCTTCATCCACAGCCGGGCTTTTCACCTGTTCCGGCCGGACCGGCTGGTAAATCTGCTGGTATATTGTTTTTTCATTTTCCCGGTGGAGCTGGTTAAGGCAAATATCGATGTCGCAAAGCGGGCGCTGAGCCCGAAGCTGCCGGTCAATCCCGGGATTGTGCGCGTGCCGGTGGATCTGGAAGGCGAATACGCACAGGCAATGCTGGCCAATTCCATCACGCTGACACCCGGAACGATCACAATGGACATCGTCGAATGTGAGGGACAGACCCTGTATTACATCCACTGGATTGACGTACAGAGCACAGACCCGGCTGAGGCGGGAGAGCAGATCAAGGGAACCCTGGAAAGGGCCGTAAGGAGGATTTGGAAATGATTATGCAGGAATATCTGTTTTTTGCCCTCTGCTTTATTGTGCTGTCCCTGACACTGCTGCTGCGGCTGATCAAGGGTCCATCCGTTGCCGACAGGGCAGTGGCGGCAGAGTGCATCGATTATCTCGGCGATATGGCACTGATCCTGTTTGCCCTGTATTCCGGCAGATCGGTATTTCTGGACATTGCCCTGATTACCGCGGTTCTGGGATTCCTGGGATCTGTCATGATTTCTCGTTATCTGGAGGGAAGCTTATGAGATATGTATATGATGTGCTGATTCTGGTCAGCCTGTTCTTTGCCTTTGCCGGCGTAGTGGGTATCCTGCGGATGCCGGATGCTTTCTGCAGGATGCAGTCATCCACAAACATTACCACGATGGGTATGGTGGGCGTGATCGTCGCCGGCATCCTGTATTCCCTTCTGAACCTGCATGACGGGGCGATGGCCGTCAAGCTGGGCGTGATCGGCGTCTTCTATATCGTGACAAACCCGATTTCGGCCCACGCCATCTGCCGGGCGGCGTACCGCCACGGCGTGCGCCCCAGGAAGCCGATGAAAACTGATCAGTATGGGGAGGACATGACAGAAAAATGAATCTGATGAATGTATTTAATACGCTCACACTTTTGGGAGTCATTGTATCCGCCGTCTGCGCGGTGGCGTTCCGGAGCGTTCTGTCTTCCGTGATCGCGCTGGCGTCGGTCGGGGCATTTCTGGCGCTGGAGTTCATACTTCTGGAGGCACCGGACGTTGCAATCGCGGAAGCCGCGGTCGGGGCTGTTCTGTCAACCGTCCTCTTTGTTGTGGCGATCCGCAAGACAACACCAAAGGAGGAGGAAGAGAAATGAAAAATATCCTGACCGGTCTTTCTCTTGTCGTCCTGCTGGTCACAGGTATTTACGCGCTGCTCTACGCGAACCGGAATATCGCTGTCACGTATGACGGCGGCGATGTGACGGCCGTCTCTCTCTATGAGGACCCGGAGGACTATGATGTCAGCAGCGCGGAGGGTATCGCCGAGATCATCGTCGACGAAAACCTGGAAAAAACAATGGCCGCCAACAATGTCGCAGCTGTCGTTTTTGACTTCAGAGGCTTTGACACGCTCGGCGAATCCTTCATCCTGCTTACGGCTATTGCCGGGTCGTTCATCATCCTGGCGAATACCAGAAAGCCGAAGGAATAATCGGGAGGGCAGGACATGAGATTTAAAGATGGGATTACTGAAAAAAACATTATCGTAAAATGCGGGGCGGACAAATTCCTTCCGTTTTCGCTGGTTCTGGGATTCTACGTGATTCTCTTCGGAACGATCTCCCCGGGCGGCGGCTTTCAGGGAGGCGTCTGCGTGGCGTCTGCCGTCCTGATGCTCTACCTGGGCTATGGGTTCGACGTGGTCAAAAAGGTCATCCGGTCGGAGGTCCTGCGCGTCAATGAAGCAATCGGCGCGTCCCTGTACGTGCTGCTGGGCGTGGCCGGTCTCGTCGTCGGCGCGAATTTCGCCACGAATATCTTTTTTGACATCGGCCATGTGGGCGACCTGATCTCCGCCGGCACGATCACCTTCATGGGATACGCGGTCGGATACAAGGTCCTGTGCGGTGTCGGCTTCCTGATCATGCTGATGCTGAGCATGCTCTCCACGGTCAGTGAAGAGGAAGAGCCGGATGCCGCTGAAGGAAGCGCTGAAGCTGCCGAAGAGGCCGCAGGTACTGCTGAAGAAAATGCAGAGGCCGCTGAAGAAGACACAGAGACCGCTGAAAAAGGAAAAGAGGAAGCTGCCGGTGCCGCACCGGCGGAGAATTCAGCTGCTGACGCAGGGAAGGAGGCCTGACATATGATCACTGCGAACTATATCACATCGATCGTACTGATCGTTCTCGGCTTTTACGCTATCTGCACCTGCAAAAACCTGATCAAGGTCATTGTAGGCCTGGGACTGACGGACTACGGGATCAACCTGCTGATCGTCAGCATCGGATTCCACGAAGGCGGAACGGCGCCGATCTATCAGATGTCGGATCTTCTCAACGGCGTGTCTGCCGGATACTTTGTGGACCCGGTGCCGCAGGCCCTGACCCTTACCAGTATCGTCATCGGAGCCTGCGTAGACGCGCTGGCGCTGGCATTTGCCATCAAGATCTACCAGAAATACCATTCCGTCAATACGGATGAGATAAGGAGGCTGCGCGGATGATTGCCTATCAGCATTACCCTGTCATCATTGTTATGGGTCTCTTTCTGGCCGCATTCCTGATTGAGATCTTCGGATCCCGCAACCGCGTGATCCGGGGCATCCTGGCGGTCGGTTCCCTGGGAGCATCCCTGGTCATGCTGCTTCTGCTGGTTCCGCATGTCCTGTTCAAGGGAGAGGTTATCAGCTACTGGATGGGCAACTGGGAGCCGGTCGCGGGCTATGCCATCGGCATAGGCTATGAAGTAGACGGCCTGGGACTTGTCTTTGCCCTGGTCTGCTGTATGGTTGCCTTCCTGTCCTGCATTTATGCGCTGGAATACCTGAAGCATGACGAGCACAAGGGCCATTATTATACGCTGTACCTGATGCTGACCGGTGCCGTACTTGGCATGACTATGACCGGTGACATCTTCAACATGTTCATCATGATCGAGATCATCTGCTTCTCCGGCTCTGCGCTGATCGCTTTCCGCAACTGGGACGAGGGAGCGCTGGAGGGAGCCCTGAAGTACTTCATGATGGATTCTGTCGGCTCAAAGCTGGTGCTGCTGGGCGTAGCCCTGCTGTACCTGCAGGCGCACACACTGAATATGGCGCAGCTGGCCTCGTATCTGCACAGCCACATGACGCCGGTCTCCGTGCTGGCCTTTGCCGTGCTGTTCGGCGGCTTTGCGGTCAAGGCATTTATCATGCCGTGCCACACGCCGGTGGCGGAAGGCCACACCATGGCGCCGGCCTCCATCAGCATGATGCTCTCCTGCGCGGTCATGAAGACCGGTGTATACGGGATGATCCGTCTGCTGTATGTCCTCTTCCGGGCGATCGATCTGCCGTCTGTGCAGGTGCTTGTGACAGCGTTCGGATGCCTGACCATGTTCGGCGGCGCGGTGATGGCGCTCTGCCAGAGCCGTCTGAAAAGACTGCTGGCGTTCTCGTCCATCTCTCAGATCGGATATGTCATAACGGCTGTGGGAACCTACTCAGCGATCGGCATGACAGGCGCCCTGTTCCACGTATTCAATCACTCCCTGTTCAAGGGCATCGCCTTCCTGTGCGCCGGCACGGTGATCCATGCCACGGGATACAATGATATGGACAAGATGGGAGGCCTGGCACGGAAAATGCCGCGGACGATGATCTGTTTCCTGGTCAGCGCCATGGCGATCGCCGGCCTGCCGCCCTTCAACGGGTTTGTGTCCAAGTGGATGATCTACCAGGCGATCTATGAAAAGGGCATAGAGAGCGGCAATTTCTGGTACATTTTTGTCTGCGTCGTGGCGGTGGCTACCTCCTCCATCACGCTGGCGTACTTCCTGAAGCCGCTGCAGAGCGTCTTCTTCGGCCAGCTGCCCGCTGACTGCAAGGACGCGGCCGACCCGCCGTTCCTGATGCGCCTGCCCGTCACGGTCATGGCGGCGCTGTGCCTGATCGCGGGTGTTTTCTACAAACCGTTTGTACAGTATATCCTGACGCCGGCCGTCAATTCCATCTTCAATATTACCAAATATATTGACAGCATGATGGGAGAGGGATATTCGGCGGCAGCCGGGTTTACGGATGTTGAGGTCGCGCCGGCGCAGTTCCATTACTGGGATCCGGTGATGTGGCTTGTTCTGTTCGTCGTCATTCTGGCAGGCGTCATCGTCTTCCTGGCAGCGACCGGCAGAAGCCGCGGCACTGTCCTGCAGGCAGCTTCGGAAGAGAATGAAAAATACGCCGTGTTCTTCAGCGGCGAGAAGAGCGAGTACTCTCATGTGACCGGTACGGACCTGTTCTGGGGATTCCGTAAGGCCATGTCCGGATTCATCACCTGGATCAGGGGCATGCACACCGGCAGTATCAACGACTATGCGTCATGGATCGTCTGGGCTTCGGCCATCGTGATTGTCTACATGTTCGCGTTTGTTTTCAGAGGGGGTGTCTGACAATGATGATTCTGTCCGCAGCGTTTCACCTGCTGATTTTCCCCGGGTTCCTGTTTCTGTCTGTCGTGGGTCTCCTGCTTGCCGGAATCGACCGCAAGATGCTGGCCCACATGCAGAAGAGGATCGGGCCCCCGCTCATGCAGCCGGTCTATGATTTCTTCAAGCTTCTCGGCAAGGAGACCATTATTCCGGCAGGCGCAAATCCGTATGTGTACCGCGCCGCCCCTGTAGTCAGTGTCGCGAGCCTGACGGTACTGGCGCTGTTTATCCCGGTTGCCGGGGTCGCCGGCTTTTCCGGAAACGCAGACCTGATCGTCATTCTGTATCTGCTGACCATTCCGGGCGTGGCCCTGGTTGTATCCGGCTTCGCGTCCGGTTCTCCCTTCGGCGGCATCGGCAGCTCCAGAGAACTCATCACGATGATCTCCTATGAGATGCCCTTCATCATGGTATTGCTGGCTGTCGCAAAAAAGGCAGGCGGACAGGGATTCGCCTTCGGCCTGCAGGATATTCTGGCCTGGCAGGGCGGACACGGCTCCATGATCAGCCAGGTGGTCATGATCCCGGCAGCTGTGGCGCTGCTGCTGATCATTCCGGCTGAGGCCGGCCTGCATCCTTTCGATGTGGCGGAGGCCGAGACGGAGATCTGCGAAGGAGCTCTCGTAGAGTACAGCGGAACGCCCCTGGCCCTGTTCAAGATGGCCACATCCATGAAAATGCTGCTGATGTCCGGTCTGTTTGTCGACCTGTTCCTCGGCGGGATAAAAACAGGAATGCTGATTCCGGATATCCTGATTTTCGTGCTGCTGACCATTGTAGTCACAATCGTCAGCATGACCGTGCCGCACGCGGTAGCGGCCCGCCTGAAGGCGGAGCATCTGTTCCGGTTCTTCTGGACATGGGTGAGCGCGTTTGCGCTGCTTTCACTGGTGCTTGCCTGGTGCGGTCTGTAAGGAGAGGGAGACGATATGATAAATAAGATTATTAATAACAGCATGACCAAATCCCCCTGGATCTTTCACATCAATACCGGATCCTGCAACGGCTGCGACATCGAACTGGTCGCGGTGCTGACGCCCCGGTACGATGCGGAGAGATTCGGATTCAAGCTGACAGGAACTCCCAGACAGGCCGATATCGTTGTGGTCAGCGGCCCGATCACCAGCCAGTCAAAAGACAGGCTGATCCGGACACTGGCACAGGTGCCGGAACCCTACTGTGTAGTGACGCTGGGGTCCTGCCCGCAGTCCGGAAATGTGTTCAAGGGCAGTTACAGCGTGGAAGCGCCCCTGGACCGTTTCGTCCATGTGGATGTGGCCATCGCGGGATGTACACCGAAACCCGAGGCAATCATGGAAGGACTCTATGAAGCGGCAAAGATCCTGAAGGAAAAGAGGGAGGCGGTGAAAGCATGATTTTTCCCTATCTTAGAGAAGCATTCGTAAATCTGTTTTCAAAGCCGGCGGATATTCCGTTTCCGAAGCCGGACGACAAAGGCTTTGCGGGATACCGCGGACGAATTGCCTATGATGCCGACAAATGCGTGAACTGCGGCATGTGCGTGAAGGTCTGCTCACCGGGGGCCATCAGCCGGATCTATGAAGATGTGGAGGGCGGCAAACGGGTCACCTATGAATTTGATCTGACCAGCTGCACCTTCTGCGGCATGTGCCAGGACTTCTGCGATGACGGAGCCATCTCCCTGACCGCGGATTACCACATGGTGGCCAGGGACGCGCGCGAGCTGCGCACCCGCGGGACGAGGTTCGCGCCCACGCTGGAGGATCTGTACTGCTCCGACAGCTGCATTTTCTGCGGCATCTGCCAGAAGACGTGCCCGCAGAGCGCGATCACGGTTGACCGCAAGGCAAAGAGCTGGGCGGTGGATCTGGAGAAATGCGTACAATGCGGCAAGTGCGTCGGAAAATGCCCGAAGAAGGCACTGAGCTTCGGAAAGCCGGCTGAGACCGAGGAAGTGCAGGAGGCACCTGCCGCGGAGAAGGCTGCTGAGGAGTGATATTTCGAACGTACGCATAGATACGGATATCGCAACGCCCTAAGTCCTCGAAAGCATGAAACTCTAAGTCTTTCATGCGCTTCCTTCGGCTGTTCAAGACAGCTAAGGCGTTCTCACTTCAGGTTCTGTGGAAATGTCCACCTGCTGTGTTGTGAGCCGCCGTTCACGGAGCGGAAGCACCTGAAAACCAAGAGTTTCTATGCTTTCTGCGGAAAACGGGCTTATGCGATGTCCGTATCTGTGCGTACTGTACTTTAGAGAAGTATTTCCGGTATGACAGCCGTTTCTTCCGGCTGTCAGAGGCAGATCGGCGTCGCCCACGTGTCTGTCCCCGGTCTTTGTGTCAGCTGTTAAGTGGCTGCAGTGCTTTTTTTGTTAACAGCAGTCTGAGACGCGGCGTCCTGTCCGGAGGACTGCGTTGGAGCGAGCGCAGACAGACGCCGGGTTTCAGCAAGTAATGGCAGGGGCGAGATCGGGCATTCCTCTGCCCGATCGAGAGCGAGACGGAGAAGTTTTCATCAGGAAAACTTCGGAGTTTCGAGCGGTACCCTGCAAAGAGACTTGCCGAAACCCCTGCGGATGACGTGCGAAGCGACCGCAGGACGAGGACAGGATGCCGCGGCGCAGACTTTATCCGCCATAGAAATCAGCCTATCGTTTATTTGAAGAGGGAAAGGAGGGCACCCCGCATGCCGGCAGCAGCTGAGCACGTACACATTCAGATCCGCGGCATCGTACAGGGTGTCGGCTTTCGCCCCTTCGTCCACAGAAAAGCGGAGGAGCTGGGCCTGACGGGCAGGATCCGCAATACCTCCCTAGGCGTTGAGCTGGAGATGGAGGGCTCCCCTGCCGCTCTGGACTCGTTCATCGCTGCCCTTCGGACAGATGCTCCGAGAATGGCAGTCATTGCGTCCATGCAGTGTACCCGGGGATCTGCCCTGCAGGGCTATACGGATTTCCGGATCGCGGACAGCGCCGCTCTCGCAGGTGAGCGTACACTGATCTCTCCCGACATCGGAATATGCGACAATTGCAGACGTGAATTGTTTGATCAGGGGGACCGCCGGTGGCGGTACCCTTTTGTGAACTGTACGGACTGCGGACCTCGTTTTACAATTATCCGTGATCTTCCCTATGACAGGAAAAACACGACCATGGCCGGTTTTGCCATGTGCCCGGACTGTCTGGAGGAATATCAGGATATCCGGAGCCGACGGTATCACGCGCAGCCGGATTGCTGCGCGGTATGCGGCCCCCGGCTGCTGCTGCGTACTGCAGGAGAGACAGACACGCAGACGCCGCAGGACCAGATTCTGGAGAGGGTGAAGCAGGATCTGAAAAACGGCAGGATTGCTGCCGTGAAGGGACTGGGAGGCATTCACCTGGCCTGCCGGGCAGATGCGCGGGATGCCGTTGCCAGGCTCCGGAGGGGGAAGAACCGGGAGAACCGGCCGTTTGCCCTGATGTGCAGAGACGCGGATACGGCTGCCCGGTACTGCGAAGTCTCTCCGGAGGAGCGCAGGGTCCTGGAGAGTCCTGCCAGGCCGATCGTCCTGCTGCGGAAAAAAGAAGATTTTCCTTTTGCGGGCATCAGTGACAACCGGTACGCGGGCATCATGCTGCCCTATACGCCGCTGCATTGTCTCCTGCTGGAGGATGGGCCGGACACGCTGGTCATGACGAGCGCCAACCTGCCGGACCTGCCGATTCTGTATCGAAATGAGGAAATCCGGAAGCTCCCTGCCGGTCTGGCGGACTGTGCCCTGCTGCATGACCGACCGATTGAGGCGCCGTGTGATGATTCGCTTGTGTGGGTGTTTGAAGGCAGTATCATACCTGTCCGGAGATCCCGGGGGTATGTCCCTGCCCCGGTCCGGGTGGCGCATGACGGGTGTGAGGTGCTGGCGCTGGGCGCTGAGCAGAAGGGATCCTTCTGCTTTATCCGGGATGGCATCGCGCTGATGAGTCAGCACATCGGAGATCTGAAAAACATGGAGACCATGGATCTCTTTACGTCGCAGATCCGCCGGTTTGAGAGGCTTTTTGACCTGCATCCGCAGGTGCTTTCCTGTGACCTGCACCCGGATTATCTGTCCGCCGCATATGCCGTGGAGCGCGCAGAGGCGGAGCAGATACCGCTGTTTCCCGTGCAGCATCATCATGCCCACATGGCGGCCTGCATGGCGGAAAACGCCATTGAAGGCGACTGCATCGGCATCGTATGGGACGGAACCGGTTATGGAACGGACGGCAGTCTCTGGGGCGGTGAATTCCTGACCGGCGGGTATACACGGTATGGACGGTCCGGAAGCCTGCGGCAGATCCCTCTTCCCGGGGGTGAGCAGGCGATCCGGCAGCCCTGGCGCGTCGGTGCGGCCATGCTGCTGGAGGCCGGCCTTGAACCGGAAGAGTTTTTCGGGCAGGAGAGCAGATCTGTAAAAATGCTGCTGCAGACAGGGCTGAACTGTCCCCTGTCATCCGGCGCCGGCCGTCTGTTTGACGGGTTTTCCGCTGTCTGCGGGCTGATCCGCGGCGCCACCTATGAAGGAGAGGGCGCGGTCCTGCTGGAAGCTGCGGCAGGGGAAAGCAGCAGGGTCTACCCTGTCATTTTTCAGGAAAACAGCGGCCTGCTGACGTTTGACTGGCGTGATATGATGAGAATGGCTGCCGCTGACCTGCGCTCCGGTGTGCCCGTCAGCGAAGTGACAGCGGGATTTATGAATACACTTGCGGAAATGGCCGTGCAGATGTGCGGAAGGATCCGGCTGCAGAGCGGACTCTCGCGGGTTGTGCTTTCCGGGGGCACCTTCCAGAACAGGTACCTGATGGAGCATCTGGTTCCCGCTCTGCGGAACGCGGGGTTTTCCGTTTTTTACCACACACAGGTGCCGGCTGTGGACCAGGGCCTGAGTCTGGGCCAGGCCATGATCGCCGGCAGAGGAGGAGAAGAATATGTGCCTTGCAGTGCCGCTGCAGATAACTGAAATTCACGGAGCAGACGCGGTGGGAGAGAGAGACGGGATCCGCCGGAAGATCCGGCTGGACTTCATAAAGAACCCGCAGGTCGGGGAATATGTGATCGTACACGCGGGTTTTGCGATCGAAAGGCTGTCTCCGGAGCAGGCTCTGGAGAATATGGCAGCTGCCAGGGAGGTGGAAAATGCCCTGCGTGAACTCTGACCGGGATCTGCGTCTGAAAAAACTGCTGGAAGCGATTCATGATCTTTGTCCGGAGGGCTCGGAGCGTGTGACGCTGATGGAGGTCTGCGGCACGCACACGATGGCGATCGGGAAGGCCGGGATCCGGCAGCTGCTGCCGCCGCAGGTGCGCCTGCTGTCGGGTCCGGGCTGTCCGGTATGTGTGACGCCTGCGGGACGGATTGACCAGATCCTGCGCCTGTCACAGGAACCGGGCGTGATTCTGGCTACCTACGGGGACATGATCAGAGTGCCCGGCAGCAGGCGCGGGGACAGTCTCGCCGCCAGACGGGCAGCAGGCGCGCAGATCACCGTCGTGTATTCTGCCATGGACTGTCTGGATCTGGCTGAGAAATATCCGGACCGGGAGATCGTTTTCCCCGCAGTCGGATTTGAGACGACGGCCCCGGGGACGGCCGCAGCTGTCCGCGCGGCAGCGGAGCGGCGGATCGGCAATTTTTCGATTCTCCCTCTGCTGAAGACAGTGGAGCCGGCGCTCCGTCTGCTGCTGCAGTCACCGGATTTCGGCGTGCAGGGCTTTCTGTGCCCGGGGCATGTGGCGACGGTGATCGGTGAGAGGGGTTTCCGGTTCTTGCCGGAGGAATACAACGTCCCTGCCGTGATCAGCGGGTTCGAGCCGGAAGACATACTCGTGTCCGTCTGGAGGCTGCTTCGCCAGCAGAGAAGCGGGCACGCGATGCTGGAAAATGAGTACACCCGGGCTGTGGCACCGGAGGGAAACCCGCTGGCCATGCAGATGATGCAGGAGGTGTTCCGCCCCAGAGATGACAGCTGGCGCGGGATCGGCCTGGTGCCGGGCGGCGGCATGACACTCCGGGAGACGTATGCGGCTTTCAATGCGGAAGAGCGGTTTGCCGATGTCCTTGCAGGCATCTCCGCAGAAGGAAAAGAGATCCCCGGATGCCGGTGCGGTGAGATCCTGCAGGGACGGGCGGTACCGCGGGACTGCCCCCTGTTCGGGACTGCCTGCACGCCGGAGAACCCGGCAGGCCCCTGCATGGTCTCTTCGGAAGGAACCTGCGCGGCTGCGTACAAGTATGATTGATGCCAGGGTCAAAAGCACAAAGTCCACGGCAAGCATGCCTGCCTGTGGGCGTGAGGGCTTGTGACCCGCCTCGACATCATAATTTCCCTTAGATATCAAAATGGTTACAGAATCTGAATAAGCATTGTTCGCACGACACAAAATGAAATCGGAGGCACACATGGAATCAGTCATAACGCTGGATTACGGAAGCGGCGGCGGAAAAACGGCGTCGCTGATTGAACAGAAGATTCTTCCCGCACTGGGAAATCCCGTGCTGAACCAGCTGACGGACGGGGCGGTCATAGACGGATTTGACCGGCTTGTTTTTTCCACAGACAGCTTTGTGGTCTGGCCCTGCTTTTTTCCGGGAGGCGATATCGGAAAGCTCTCTGTCTGCGGCACCGTCAATGACATCTGCGTCAGCGGCGGAAAGCCCGCGTATCTGAGCCTCGGCATGATCCTGGAAGAAGGTTTTCCGGCGGAAAGCCTGGAGAGGATACTGGAGTCCATACACCGGATGGCGGAAGAAACCGGCGTTTCTGTGGTCACCGGGGATACGAAAGTCGTAGAAAAGGGAAAAGGCGACGGGATCTATATCAATACCAGCGGGATCGGACAGCTGGTCTGTCCCGGGCTGACGCCGGCCGCAATCCGGCCCGGCGACCGGATCCTGGTTTCGGGCCCCGTGGGAGATCACGGAATTGCGGTGATGCTTTCCCGTTACAGCGAACTCCTGCAGGGAGACGTTCGTTCTGACTGCGCGCCGCTTCACAGGCTCTGCAGCGCTTTGTACCCTCTGGGAGAGAAACTGCGTGTCATGCGGGATCCGACCAGGGGCGGCCTGGCAACCACACTCTGTGAGTTCATGGACGCATCCCCCTGCGATGCTGTTCTCGACGAGGGCGCCGTCCCGGTGTCGCCGGCTGTGAGCGCAGCCTGCGACCTGCTGGGACTTGATCCGCTGTACGCCGCCTGTGAAGGAAGGCTCCTGGCCGTTGTCGCGCCGGACGCGGCAGAGGAAGCGCTCAGCCGGATGCGCTCCCTGCCGGAGGGAGAACAGGCTGCCGTGATCGGCGAAATCGGCACGGATCATCCGGGAAAGGTGCTGATGCGCACCTCCGTGGGCGGAACCAGAGTGATCACCCGCCTGTCCGGCGCGCAGCTGCCGAGAATATGCTGAGACAAGAGAGGAGTCATATGTGATAGTATTTTATTTGGAAAAACCAGTATGACATTTCTGTGACATTTGCTATAGTATTCTGTGGGTATGTGATACAGAATGTCCTCAGCACAGATGCAGAACGGCACAGGTGCTGCGTGTTTGGTTGAAAGGAGTGTTACTATGAGAAAGAAAGTTCTGACCTTCGGACTGGCGGCAGTCATGATGCTGTCTCTTGTCTCCGCAATTCCGGCAGCTGCGGAAGAAACACAGGCGGAGAGCGCCGCTGCGGAAACCGCAGCAGCAAATGTTTTTACTTCGGAAGACGGCATCATGGCGTTCCTTGCGCTCCTTCTCATCTTTC
>CAMODP010000003.1 GCA_946611445.1 uncultured Eubacterium sp. | reverse complement strand
AATTGATCGGTTCGAAATCAGCCGCGCCGTGCTTGCAGAGCGGGCAGATGAAATCATCCGGAAGGGTCTCGCCCTCATAGATATAGCCGCACACTGTGCAGACCCAGCCCTTCTTGCCCTCTGTCTGTGGTTTCGGCTTGACGTTGTTCTGATAATAGGTATAGGACATGGTCTCCTTATCGGACATCACGCGGGCTTCCGTCACCTTGCAGATGAACATGCCGTGCGTCCCGAGATCCATGTAGGACTCCACCTCCAGAGACATCACCGCGTTGATGTACCGCGGCAGGAAGGCCAGCCCGTTGTCTGTGCGCAGCACCTCCATGCCCTCGAACTTGTCCACGGAACGCCCTGTCTGGAAGCCGAAGCGCTGGAAAACAGAGAACGGCGCCTCCACGGACAGACAGTTTACGTTCATCTTTCCGGTCTGCTGGATCACATGGTGAGAATAGTTCTGCTTGTTAATGTTGACCGCCACACGGTTCGGGGAGCTTGTCAGCTGGGTGACCGTATTGCAGATCATGCCGTTGTCCTTCTTGCCGTCATTGGAGGTGATGACATACAGGCCGTACCCGATCTTGAACAGAGCGCTCATGTCGTTCTTGTCCGCCTTGTCCTGAGACTGCGCCTTGTAGTCGCGGCAGAGTTCTTCCGCCATTTTCTCCAGAGCCTCCTTGCTGTCGGCCTTCAGGGCGGACTTGATCGTGACAGAAGTGTCGATATAGGTCAGGTTCTTGCTGCCCTCCAGCATTCCCTTCATCACCTTCAGGGCCTGCGGCGCCCAGGTGCCGTTCTCGATAAAGGCGACGGTGCGGTTCTGGTAGTTCCGCTCAGTCAGGTGCTCGATGAAGCTGCGCATGAACGGGAAAATATCCGCATTGTAGGTGGTCGTCGCCAGGACCAGCTTGCTGTAGCGGAAAGCGTCCTCCACGGCCTCAGCCATGTCATCTCTGGCCAGGTCAAAGACGCTGACCTTCGGCGCGCCCTTCTTCTCCAGCATGGCAGCCAGCTGGTTCACGGCCTCCTTCGTATGGCCGTAGACGGAGGTGTAGGCAATCACGATGCCGTCATCCTCTGGCGTGTAGGAAGACCACTTGTCATATTTATCGATGTAATAGCCCAGGTTCTCCTTCAGCACGGGACCGTGGGTCGGGCAGATCACCTGGATATCCAGCGTGGCGGCAGCCTTCAGGAGATTCTGAACCTGCTGGCCGTACTTGCCGACAATGCCGATGTAGTAGCGGCGCGCCTCACAGGCCCAGTCCTCTTCCACATCATTGGCGCCGAATTTGCCGAAACCGTCCGCGGAAAACAGGACCTTGTCCGTGCTGTCATAGGTCACCATGACCTCCGGCCAGTGAACCATCGGGGCAAATACAAAGGTGAGGACATGCTTTCCGAGGGACAGGCTCTCGCCGTTGCCGACAGTCTGCCGTTTTACCGTATCCGGCAGGTCAAAGAACTGGTCCATCATAACGAAACACTTTTTATCCGCAACGACAGTGGTGTCCGGATAAATGTTCAGGAAATTCTGGATGTTGGCGGAGTGGTCCGGCTCCATGTGCTGGATGATCAGGTAATCCGGTTTTTTTCCGTCAAGGACATTCGCCAGGTTGTCCAGCCACTCGTGGGTGAAGCGGATATCCACCGTATCCATGACGGCGATCTTCTCATCCATGATCACATAGGAGTTGTACGCCATGCCGTTCGGTACGACGTACTGCCCCTCGAAAAGATCTACGTCATGATCATTGACGCCTACATATCTGATATCATCTGTAACTGTGACTGCCATGATAATTCCTCCGTTCTATATTATCTTTTTACATCATTATATTCTAAAACAGTGCCAAAATCTATACGCTTTACAAGATTTCAGACAATCTCCGGATACCTGTCGAGGAAGGGCCGCAGCCGCTTCATCATGATCTCCGTGCCGCCCTCTTTCTCCGACTCCAGGTTCAGCGGGATGACGGGATCATGCAGGGACATGCGCATGAGCAGCCAGCCCCGGACCTCTTCGTCGCGGAAGCTGATGCGGATGCCCTCGTAATTCGGCTCCACGATGTGGAAGGTCTCCTGCTCTGCTGCCCAGGCGCGGAAGTCCTCCAGGAATTTCGCCCCGTATGCCTTGAAGTCAGGCGCCTTGATGCCGAACCGCCGTTCTGCGCTTTCCGCCGGTTTTCCGAGCGCCCGGATGGAATCCTCCAGCTTCTCGCCGCGCATACGGCAGATGGCCAGCCTGGCGACGATCTTGACGCTCATATAGGCGCCGTCATCCAGGAAATAGTTCTCCTTCAGCGCTCCGTGTCCGGAGGTCTCGATCGCCAGATGGGTCTCTGTGCCCTCGCGGTTCAGGCGGACCGCTTCATTGATGACGTTGCGGTATCCGCGTTTGAACCGGTGATGTTTCATTTGCAGCTCCTTCTCCAGGAACTCCGTCAGATGGTCTGACGTCACCGAATCCGTGACCACGGTCGTGTGCGGATGTTTTTCCGCCAGGATCGCCGCCATCAGAGCGATGATGGAATTCCGGTTGACCTCTTCTCCGTCGGAGAAGACGACAGCCGCCCGGTCTCCGTCTGTGTCGAAGATGACGCCCAGGTCAGCGCTGTTTTCCAGCACCGCGGCGCGGATCGCCTCGATGGCTTCCTTTGCCTCCGGGTTCGGCACATGTACGGGGAATGTCCCGTCCGGCTCCATACAGATACTGCCGGAGGTGTCTGCGCCCAGCGGTTCCAGTACCTCCCGGAAGAACCCGCCGACGCCGTTGGATGCGTCAATCACGATATGCAGGCCGGACAGGGGCTTTTCTGCCTCGCCTCTTCCGATTTCATCGCAGATCCTTCCCCGCAGATGCGCGGCATACGCCGTGACCAGATCGGCCTTTTCCGCGGGAGCTGCGTTCTTCAGCCAGTCGGTGCCTGCCTGCTCCCGGGCCTCGCGGATCCGGGCTGCCCGCTGCAGGATGTCCCGGATATCGGCGCTCTCCAGTCCGCCTTCCTTCGTAAAAAACTTCAGCCCGTTCCGGTTGAACGGCAGATGGCTGGCCGTGATCTCGATCGTTCCGTCATACTGAAAGCCGTCCAGGATTGTGGCCATGAACATGGAAGGGGTCGATGTCAGGCCGCAGTCGAAGACCCGGCAGCCCTTTGCTGCCAGCCCGGCTGTCACGCCGGCCTGCAGGCTTGCCGCCGACAGTCTGGAGTCATGTCCGATCCCCGTCTTCAGCTGCCCGGCCGGCTGTCCCGGTCTGTCTGACAGCCACTCCGCGAAGGCGGCGGCGATATCCGCAGCGGTTTCCGGCGTGAGGTTTACCGCCTCACCGGCCACGCCCTCCATGGCAATTCCCCGCACATCACTGCCATTCTGCAGCTTTGCGTACTGCTCTGCGTATGAGTTCATGTGTTTTTTCCTTTCATCAGGTGCATATTTAAGGAGTGCAGAATTTTTTCTGTCTCCTGCTTCATCATATCACAGGCTGCTGCATAAAACGAGCGCCTTCCACGGAAGGAAACCAACGGTCGATACCGCGGAGGGATGCCTGTCAGAGGCAGGGATTTTGGATTTTCTTTTCATCCCTTTTCTTTTATAATAAAAGACAAAGAAACATCACGTTTGTCAGGTCTGTATGAAAAGGAGGATTGTTATGAAAAAGCCGATTGTCTTTCTCATCCTGCTTCTGCTTCTGTCCTGTGTGCCGCAAAGCGCCTTTGCGGATTCCGGAAGTGAAAGAACAGAGCCCTTTTACGGTGTGTGGTTCGGCGCGTCGAAAGACCGGGCCGGCATGCAAAAAGAAGCGGACGCCCTGTGCTCGCGCGGATTCAATGCCTGCGTAGTGCTGACCACGGACTGGAGCGGTCTGAATCCGGAGCCGTGGTATGTCGCGACAGCAGGGTGCTATGAGACCCGTTCTGCCGCGGAAACCGCGCTTCCATGGGTACAGAACTATTACCCCGACGCGTATGTCAAATATTCCGGCAGCCGGCAGGGGACAGCTGTTTCTCAGAATAGCGCCGTCCCCGGCGGCGTATACGAATCTGACGGCATCTTTTCCGGCTTTTACGGCATCTGGTGCGGCGCTTCCAAAAGCTTTGGCGAAGCGCAGAGCCTCGCCTATGAAATGCAGCAGCAGGGTTTTCCGGCGGCTGTGTTTCTCACCACCGACTGGTCCAACCTGAATCCTGAACCGTGGTATGTGGTCTCAGCAGGTACATATAAAACACAGATGGCTGCCGAAGAATCACTGTCCATCATCCATTCTTCGTATTCAGACGCTTATGTCAAATATTCCGGCACCTATCTGGGCGCGCACGGATAACGTTCCCCGCGTCAGCGTGTCAGCATGAGAAAGGCGCCCATGTTGCCGCGCATTCCATGTGATGCCCGGTGAGAGAACAGAAGATCCGGATTGCAGCAGGTGCATATGTCCGTGACGGATATATGCGCCTGTTTTACGCCTGCCTCTGTCAGCACGATGCGGTTGGCAGCCCACAGGTCCAGCTGGTACTTCCCGTTCCCCTTGTCAATCAGGAGCTCCGCCTCATGGCCGGCGAATTCTGCGGCGAAAATATCTGCCACGTCGGCGCTGACCTCATAGCAGTCCTGACAGATGGAAGGACCTATGGCACACAGCAGGTCAGCCGGGTCTGTGCCGTATTTTTCCCTCATCAGGCGGACGGTCTCCGCGCCGATCCGGGCAGCCGTCCCCTTCCAGCCGGAATGCGACAGCCCGATGGCCCGGCGCACAGGATCATAAAAATATACCGGCACGCAGTCTGCCGTAAAAATGCTGAGCACCAGCTCCGGCACATCGGTGACCAGACCGTCCACATCGGCATAGCTCCGGGGACGCGTCAGTCCGCAGCCGGCATCGTCTTCCGTCACGACGCGTACATTGGCCGTGTGCGTCTGGTCTGAGAAGACAAAACGTTCTTCCGGCACCCCGAAAAACCGCGCCACGCGGCGGAAATTTTCCCTGACGTTTGTCTCCTTGTCTCCTCTGGAAAAGCTGAGATTCAGCGAGGCCAGGTGGCCGGCGCTTACGCCGCCCGCGCGGGTGGTGAACGCGTGCCGGATGCCGTCTTCCTGCCTCAATGCCGGGAACTGCAGCAGGGGAAGCCCGTCTGCGGTGATCTCCTCGCAGCGGTTCCGGCTGTCACGGTCTGTTTTTCTGTGAAACTGTCCCATATATATGTTCTGCCTCTCCCGTACGCAGCCGGTCCTGCTCTGCTCTTCCTGGCCGCAGACGGCCCCTTTCTGCCCGCTGCCGGTCCCGTTCCGTCTCTCCTGCCCGCTGCCGGTCCGGCCTGATCCGGCTGCCGTCATGCTTCTGCCCCTGTCTTCTCCCGGATCCAGCTCAGGATATCCGCATCCACCGCATCATGATCCAGCTCATTCAGGATCTCATGCCGGTCTCCGGGATAGAGCTTCAGTCTGACATCTGTCAGGCCCGTCTTCCGGTAAACCTCTTCGAGCTGCTTTGGTCCCTCGCCGAAATTGCCCACCGGGTCCTCAGCGCCGGATACGATCAGGATGGGGAGGTCACGGGGAATTTTTTTCAGGTTTTCTTCCTTCTGGGCATAGGCGATGCCGGAGAACATATTGTAATAGCCGTTTGTCGTGAATTTAAAATTGTTCCAGGGATTGGCGTTGTAGGCGTCGACAATTGCCTCATCCTTCGTCAGCCAGTCATTTTTCGTGCGGGCCGGCTCAAATTTTTTGTTATTGGAACCCAGGGCCATGTTGAAAAGCAGGCTGCTGCGGTGCCTCCATCCCTTCAGTGCCGCGTCTATTCTGCAGATTGCCAGCGCCGCGGTCAGTACGGCGGGAGGCTGCATGCCGGTTCCCATGATGATGGCGCCGGCGAGGCCCTCCCCGTGGATTTCGATATACTGTCTGGCAAGGAAAGAACCCATGCTGTGCCCCAGGAGGAAATACGGGATGCCCGGATACTTCTCCTGTGTCAGCTCACGGAGGGTGTGCATGTCGCCGATCACGCACAGGTTGCCGTCCTTTTCCGCGAAATATCCGTGGTCCCCCTGGCTGACGACCGACGCGCCGTGACCCAGGTGGTCATTCCCGACGACACAGATGCCCTGCGACGCCAGGAACGTGCCGAAGCGGTCATACCGTCCGATAAACTCCACCATGCCGTGTGCGATCTGCAGCACGGCCTTTACCTCTCCTTCCGGGATCCATTCCATTGCATGGATGCCGGTCCGTCCGTCTTTTGACGGGTAGGTGAAATCCTTCTTCATGTCTTCTCCTCCCTTTCTTTGAGATGATTCGTCTGTTTCTCCGTTCAAGTCCGGCTCTGCCGGACTTGCGCCGGACTGTGCGTCAGCTCTGCTGACAATCTTCCCCTGTGCAGCCCTGGCATCCGCCGGAGGCATACTCAGAAGGAGATTGGGCTGGGCTCCTTCCGGGTATCGGCCGCAGCGGATAGTGCACATCCGCCTCCAGCTTCGTATATTTTCTCGCGTCAAAGGCTTCCAGATACATCTGCGAATACTTTCTCGATGTTTTCAGCAGATCCCTGTATTCCGCCAATGTGATGCAGCCGTCTTCACTGAGCTTTTTCTGCAGCACCTGCAGCAGATAGTGCCAGCTTTTTTCGTCAATATAGTGGTCCGCGTCAACCTTGACCAGATATCCTTTCCTGTTCAGGTCTGTCATGACCTGCCGGGCCGTCTTGCGCTCGGCAAACCGGGACAGCAGTTCTTTGTTGGACGGAATGGCTATGCCTGCCTCCCGGTATGCCAGCAGGATCTGCCGCTGAAGCTCGCGCAGACCGGCATCCGGATCCTCGTCCCTTCCATAGAGGGCGACCCCGCTCTCCGTGATCTGGATGATCTTCCTCTTTTTAAGTTCTCTGGCCAGCAGGTTCTGCACGCGCGCTTCCAGATGGAATTCTCTCCCGAGGCGCTCCAGAAATTCTGCCTGCTCCATCGCAGTCATGACTATGTTCCGGCTGTGAAAATCCTTCAGGGTTTTTTCCGCCCATCTGGCGATGACCTTCCAGTACTCCTGGTGGACCCATCCGGTATCGCCGATCGCTATGATCTTCTTCTTTTCCCGCAGCTGCTCCAGAAGGCGTCCTGTCTGCTCTTCTGTCTCGTTCAGCCGGATGGCCAATTCACGCAGACCGGGTATGCCGGCGCTGAATTCTCTCACTTCCTGCTCGGCACAGGCGGCGGCGCTGCCTTCTTCCCGGATTTTCAGGCCTTCGATCACCTTTTTCTGGTTTCTGCGGTGTTTGACGGCGGCAGCCTCCAGAATGACGCCCCCTGCGAAGGTCTCGACAGGGGAGTAAAAGAGCAGGATAAAACGGTCGCCCTTCCGCATAACCACGGGTTCCTCGAAGCGAAGCTGTACATAGGCCTCTTCCCCGGGGCCGATGCCGTCGCCCTCCAGCAGGACAGCCTTGCAGACGGCTCTGGAGGAGCCGAAGCTGATATGCACCCGGCTGTTGTTTTTCAACCTGCGCCCGGTCCCGTCAAACAGACGGACCCTTGCGTCCGCCATGTAGGAAGGAATCAGGCTGTCCGGTCTCGCCAGGACCGCTCCGCGCTCTGTCTCGTCTTTTTCGACGCCGGCCAGATTCAGGGCAGTCCGCTGCCCTGCCTCGGCGCGTTCTTCTGCCCGGTTATGATTCTGTATGCCTCTGACACGGACGCGTTTTTCCTGCGGATACAGCATCAGCTCATCTCCCGCCGCGCAGGACCCTTCCGTCAGCGTGCCGGTCACAACCGTGCCGAAGCCCTTCACCGTAAACACCCTGTCGACGGGCAGGCGGAACAGCTCCGGGTCTGTGCGCCGGCTGCCCGTCCCTCTTACCATCTTCAGGATAAGAGTCCGAAGTTCTTCTATATTTTCACCGGTATATGCCGACACACAGACCTGCGGGGCGCCCTCCAGGAAGCTCCCGCGGACCAGTTCTTCCGTCTCTTCCCGCACAATGCCGGTCATCTCCTCGTCCGCCAGATCCATTTTCGTGAAGACGATGATGCCCTGCCGGATCCCCAGCATTTTCAGAATCTCGAAATGCTCTCTGGTCTGGGGCATGACGCCTTCGTCCAGGGCGATGATCAGCAGAACCAGGTCGATTCCGCCGATTCCCGCCAGCATGTTGCGTATGAACTTCTCATGACCGGGGACGTCGATGATGCCTATATTGATGTCATCCCCTCCATCCAGGGAGGCAAAGCCCAGGTCTATGGTGATGCCCCTCTTTTTTTCCTCGGCGAGCCTGTCCGTATCCGTCCCGGTCAGGGCCCGGATCAGGCAGGTTTTGCCGTGGTCCACATGCCCGGCTGTACCGATGATCACATTGCGCATGTGAATCTCCTTCCTCCCGGTTCGGGGAACGGGTGCCTGTTCAGCTGTGCTGAACCTTACTGCGCCAGCGCTCCCGCTATGATATCCTCTTCATTTTCCAGCAATGTGCGGACTGAGATCCACACCCTGTCCTCCGCCACGCGGGCGATCACGGGGATCTCATATCCCCGGAGTTTTTTCTCTATCTCGGCGGCATCTCCGCCCCGGACCGTCACGGCCCATCCCGGCAGCACAGTCTCCGGTGCCGCCCCGCCGCCGATTCTGTCTGTCACGGGTTCCACCGCAAACAGCAGGGCCGGTTTTCCGCCAGCGCCCGCCTGCCCGGCTTCCAGAATGCCGCGCAGATGCTCTGCCCGCTGGCGGAGCGCATCACCGCTCTCGGTGATCATCCGCAGAACCGGTACCTCCCGCAGCGCCCGGTCCGTATCCGTATATGCATACAGCGTGGCCTCAACTGCAGCCAGTGTCAGCTTATCCACGCGAAAGGCGCGGGCCAGCGGATGACGCTTCATCTTCTCGATCAGTTCCCGCTTGCCGGCCACGATGCCCGCCTGCGCCCCTCCCAGGAGCTTGTCTCCGCTGCACAAGACCAGATCTGCGCCCTGTCGGATGGCATACCGTATATCCGGCTCGTCAATGCCGAACGGGCGTAGATCCGTCAGCAGGCCGCTGCCCATATCATAGACCAGCGGCAGTCCTTTTTCGCGCGCCAGCGCAGAGAGCTGCTCCAGAGATGCCTCTTCCGTAAATCCGGTGATACGGTAATTGCTGGGATGCACCTTCATCAGCAGTCCCGTGTTCTCCCCTACAGCCTTCTCATAATCAGACACCCTGGTGCGGTTTGTCGTCCCGACCTCGCGGAGAATGGCACCGCTGCATTCCATGATATCCGGAATGCGGAAAGACCCGCCGATCTCTATGAGCTCTCCCCGCGACAGGACGGTCTCCCTGCCGGCAGACAGCACCGCCAGCGCCAGCAATACAGCCGCCGCGTTGTTGTTCACCAGCATGGCATCCTCCGCTCCGGTCAGGAAGCGGACAAGCGAGGCGGCGTGATCATGTCTGGATCCCCTGGCGCCCTCCGCGGTATTGTATTCCAGGTTTGAGTACCCTGCGGCCAGCTCCGCCGTCTTCTGGACGGCAGCAGGCGACAGGACGGCCCGTCCGAGATTGGTATGAATGATCACGCCCGTCGCGTTTACCACTCTGCGCAGTGTCCGCACAGGATCCTGCCGCAGCCGCTCTTCACACCCACGGATCAGTTCCGGGACCCCGGGGGCCTTCAGCCGGTCTCCCTGCAGAATGTCCCTCCGTATCCCGTTTATTTCTTCCCGCAGCGCCTGTACGACAAGCTCCCGCGGCATCTTCTCCAGCAGGGCGCTCATCTGCGCGCTCCGCAGCACCTCATCGGTCTGCGGCAGTTTTCTTAATTCATCCCTGTTCATATTTATTCCCTGTGCGGCCTGGTTCTGAAAGTTGCGTGTATATATAAAAAGACCTTGCCGCCGCATGGATACAAGGTCTTTTTTGTTTTGCCCGTGGCCCGGCTTCGCGGACCGGCCGCCGCCCTTACGCGGCTGCAAGCGGAGAGGATGGGGATCGAACCCATCCGGGAGGCTGTTAACCCCCCACAACGGTTTTGAAGACCGCGGCGCACACCAGCACGCATCCACCTCCGGAACCGGGGCAGAGCCCCGGTGTTATACATGTATCAGAAACGTTTTTTCTTCCTCTCTCCGGCCGGCTCTGCGTCCGGATACAGGATCCTGTCCACGCGCACGGCACAGACCTTGTACTCCGGCGTGGAGGAAATGCTGTCCAGGGCATCGCTGGTCAGCCAGTTGGCCCCTTCCACGTAGTGGAACGGCATCCAGCATTCGCCCGGATTCGTCTTGTCTGAGACGATCGCCCTTGCCTTGATCTCTCCGCGTCTGGATGCGACGGCGACAATCTCGGCGTCCTTTACGCCCAGCTTTTCGGCATCGGCAGGGTTCAGCTCGATGAAGTTGTCACTGGCAATGACATTGATGCCGTCTGTCTTGTCTGTCATGGCACAGGCATTGTAATGATACAGGATGCGCCCTGTCATCATCAGCAGCGGATATTCTTCGTCCGGCAGTTCGCGGGACGGCTTATACTCCGCCGGTCGGAAATAGCCGAGTCCGCGGGCAAACTTGCCGACATGCATGATCGGCGTGCCCGGGTGCTCCGGTGACAGGCAGGGCCACTGCAGGCCGCGGCCGTCCACTTCCCGGCTGTCCAGCCTTGCGTGGCTGATGCCTGCGAAGGACGGGGTCACAGACGCGATCTCATCCATTACCTGCGCAGCTGTCAGCTGCGGCTGCGGGTATCCCATCCGGTTCATGATCTCGGTGAAGATCCAGATGTCATCCCTGGTCTCACCCTCGATCTCCACCGCTTTCCGGATTCTCTGCACGCGGCGCTCCGTGTTGGAGAAGGTGCCTTCCTTTTCCGCGTAGGAACGGCCTGGAAGGATCACATCCGCCAGTTTGGCCGTCTCTGTCATGAACAGCTCGTCCACGACGAAGAAGTCCAGAGACTTGAGCGCATTGATCACATGGTGCGTGTTCGGGTCCGTGCGGACAGGGTCTTCGCCGAATATGAACAGGCCCTTGATCTCTCCCGAAATCATCTTCGGGAAGCAGTCCGTCGCCTTGGTGCCGACCACAGGATTCAGCGTTGTGCCCCAGGCTTTTTCGAATTTCTCCAGAATCTCCGGTTTGTCAATATTCTGATATCCGGAGAACTGGTTCGGCGCGGCACCCATATCGCAGGCGCCCTGCACGTTGTTCTGTCCGCGGATCGGATTGACGCCGCAGCCGGGACGGCCCAGCTTGCCGCAGAGCATCGCCATATTTGCCAGCGACATGACGCCCTCGGTTCCCGTCCAGTGTTCGGTCACGCCCAGACAGTACAGGATCGCGCCGGTGTCCGCCGTCGCGTACATCCTGGCCGCCTCCCGAAGCGCGTCCGGGTCAATCCTGCAGATCTCGGCGACCTTCTCCGGCGTATATGGCGCAACAGTCTCCTTCAGTGCTTCAAAATTCTCAGTCCTCTCAGATATAAAGGCCTCGTCCGCAAGCCCCTCTTCGAGGATCACATGCATCATGCCGTTTACCAGGGCGACATTCGTCCCCGGGCGCAGCTTCAGATGCACGTCTGCTCTCTTTGAAAGATCAATATCGCGCGGATCCGCTACGATCAGCTTGGCTCCGCGGTTCACAGCCTGTCGGATCTGCATGCCGAATACCGGATGCGCCTCCTCAGGATTGGAACCGATCAGGAAGATCAGATCCGCTTTTCTTGTTATATCCCAGATCGTATTTGTCATCGCTCCCGATCCGAATGTGGTTGCCAGACCGGCAACAGTAGGAGCATGTCAGACTCGGGCACAGTTATCGGTATTGTTGCTGTGGAAAGCCGTCCGCACCATCTTCTGAAGCATGTAGATGTCTTCATTGGCGGAACGGGAGCAGGCAAAACCGGCCAGTGCCTCACCTCCGTATTGTTCTTTTATCTCCGTGAATTTCGCGGCGACCAGGTCCAGCGCCTCATCCCAGGAGGCCTGCCGGAATTCACCGGTCTCGCGGTCCCTGATCAGAGGATGCCGGATCCTGTCAGGGTGATCCACAAAGTCAAAGGACGCGCTTCTGCCCTTGACGCAGAGGAGGCCATGGTTGGACGGGCCGTCTGCCCCCACGCAGTCCACGATCTTGTTATCTTTTACGATCAGGTCCATCTGGCAGCCGACCGCGCAGTGCGGACAGGTCGTACGAACGCGCCTTACCTCCCAGGGACGGTATTCCTTTTTTCTCTTCTCCGTTATGGCTCCGGTCGGGCAGTTCTGCGCGCAGTTGCCGCAGGATTCGCAGAGCGATTCCTTCCATCCGTCTCCGAAGGGCAGATTCAGCACCGTCTCTGTTCCTTTCCTGGAAAACGTGATGGCACTCCGTCCGGTCACCTTTTCACAGGTACTGATACAGCGGTCGCAGTGAATGCAGAGATCCGGGTCGTAGGAAAGAAACGGATTGGCATCCAGTACAGGCTGCTTCTCAGTCGAGAGGCCGGGGCTGTTCTGGGCCGTCACGCCGTACTCGTTGCACACCGCCTGCAGTTCGCAGTCCCCGTTGGACGGGCAGGAGAAGCAGTTCGTCCTGTGATGCGCCATGATCAGGTTCAGCGCGTTCCTGCGGGCTGCGATGACCTTTTCTGAGTCCGTACGGACGGACATCCCGTCCTGCACCCTGGTGTTGCAGGCCGTCAGCAGCTGTCCGCTGCCTTCGATCTCTACCACACACACGCGGCAGGAACCGATATCATTGACGCCTTCCAGATAGCACAGTGTGGGAATGCGGATGCCGGCGGTGCGGGCCGCCTGCAGGATCGTCATTTCCGGGGACACGTCCATCTGAATGCCGTCAATTGTCACATGCAGCATATGCATACCTCCTTTCTCTATTCGATGCGTTTTGATACGCCTTTATCCAGTATAGCAAAAAAAGAGCCGCTCCGCTACCGGAACAGCTCTTTCCGATCTGTTTTTTTTGCAGTTTCAGGAAGCTTTTCCGCGGGATTACGCCAGATAGATCCGGCTGCCGCCCGTATACGCCGCGACCTCGCCGACCATGCAGGCCGCCGGGACGTCGGGAGAACTGCTCAGCTCGCGGAGCAGGGCATCAGCGTCCTGCGGGTCTGCCGCGATCATCAGGCCGCCCGAGGTCTGCGGGTCAAACATGAGATCCTGTATCGGAAGCGGGGTGTCTCCGACATCAACAAAGGCCTCCGCAAAATGCCTGTTTCTGTACATACCCGCCGGCAGGATGCCCATCTCCGCCAGCTCCACCGCCTGCGGCAGCAGCTGAAAGCGGTCCGGTCGGATATGTACCTCCGTATCGCTTCCCTGCGCCATTTCCAGCAGATGCCCCATCAGGCCGAAGCCTGTCACGTCCGTGCAGGCATGCACACGGTATTTCACCATGATATCCCTGGCCCCGCGGTTCAGTGTCATCATGAGCTGTTCCAGCTCCTCAGCTGTCTCTTTGCTGACCATCTCTGCCTTTATTCCTGTCGTCAGCACGCCTGCCCCGACAGGTTTGGTGTAGATCAGGACGTCTCCGGGTTTTGCGCCCGCATTCGTCAGGAGCTTTTCCGGATGGACAAAGCCGGTGACGGCCATCCCGTACTTGGGCTCCTTATCATAGATGCTGTGCCCTCCCGTGATGATGGCTCCCGCCTCATATACCTTGGTGTATCCCCCGCGGAGGATCTCATGCACGGTCTCCCTGGGCATGTCCTCAGGAACAGCCATGACGTTAAGCGCCAGACGCGGTTCTCCGCCCATGGCATAGATGTCAGACATCGCATTGGCCGCAGCTATGGCCCCGAATCGGAAAGGGTCATCGGCTATGGGCGGAAAAAAGTCCACTGTCTGCACGATCGCCAGTTCATCGCTGATCTTGTATACAGAAGCGTCATCGCTCCTGTCATACCCGACCAGCAGCCGCTCGTCGGTGTGAAGAGGGAGGTCCCCCAGAAGCTTCACCAGTTCCCCGGCGCCGACTTTTGCGCCGCAGCCGGCGCATTCTGCAAGTTTTGTCAGTTTCACTGTATCCATTGTCTTCTACCTCCGTTTTCTTCCGGCATTCATGATAGCAGGAACTTCGCAGTATTGCAAAAACAGATAGTTTGCTATATACTTTGTCACCATGATGTTTTTGGAAAAAGATACGAGACAGTTTTATATAAGGACGCTTCAGATCGCCGTCCCCATCATGATCCAGAACGGGATCTCCAATTTTGTCAGCATGCTGGACAACCTGATGGTAGGCCGCATCGGTACAGACCCGATGTCCGGCGTGGCCATCGTCAACCAGCTGATCTTCGTGTGGGATCTCTGCTTCTTCGGCGGTCTGGCCGGCATCGGCATCTTTACGGCCCAGCTCTACGGAAAGGGGGATCATGACGGCGTCCGCTACACCGTCCGGCTGCAGCTCTGGACGGTTCTCGGCCTGCTGGCGGCAGGTCTCTTTGTGTTTCTCCGGTTCGGCCCCTCCCTGATCTCTCTGTATCTGCACGCAGACGGCGGCGCAGGCAGTGTGGAGGCAACCATGCAGAACGCGCGGGCTTATCTGCAGGTCATGCTGGTCGGCATGATCCCGCTGTCCCTGACCCACGCCTATGCCATGACCCTGCGCTCCGCCGGTGAAACGGTGATTCCCATGCGGGCCAGTCTTGTAGCCATGGCCGTCAATCTGGCAGGCAATTACATTCTGATTTACGGAAAGTTCGGTGCCCCCGCCCTGGGTGTCGTCGGCGCCGCGCTGGCGACCGTGCTGTCCCGCTTTGTCGAGGTCGGCCAGATCCTCTGGCACACCCACCGCCATCTGGATCTCTACCCCTTTATGACCGGCCTGTACCGCAGCCTGTATGTCCCCGCGTCTCTGATCCGCGGCTGCCTGCAGAAGGGCTTTCCCCTGCTGCTCAACGAGCTGCTGTGGTCATCCGCCCAGGCTGTCCTGACCCAGAATTATTCCATGCGCGGCCTGTCCGTCGTCGCGGCATTCAATATTTCCCAGACCATTTCCAATGTATTTAATATCGCCTTTATCTCCATGGGCAGCGCCATCGCCATCATTATAGGCCAGGAACTTGGAATGGGACATACCGACACGGTGCGCAGAGACGCCAGAAGGCTGACGCTGTTCTCCCTTCTGCTCTGCCTCGTGACCGGAGCAGGACTGTTCGCGGTTTCCGGTCTGTTTCCGCGCATATACAACACATCCCCGGAAATCCGGAATATGGCTGCGGGGCTGATCCGCATCGCTGCTGTCTGCATGCCCATATACGGCTACGAGAACTGCAGCTATTTCATCATCCGGTCCGGGGGGAAAACCCTGATTACCTTTTTGTTTGATTCCTGCTTCTGCTGGATCGTACTGATACCCCTCTCCAGGATCCTGGTGCTGTACACGGCCATGCCCATTCTCCCGCTCTATCTGACGATACAGCTGGCCGGCCTGGTCAAATGCGCCATCGGTTTCGTCCTGGTCCGGAAGGGTATCTGGATCAACGATCTCACACAGTACAGCTGAGTGCGGTACGGATTGTTTACAGGATGCGCGTCAATCCTCCCCATGTTGCAGGCGGGTCAGCTGCAGACAAACTCATACAGGGCGTTCTCTTCCTCCCGGTGCGGCCCTTTTTTCCGCACTGCATACAGATCCCAGGTCTGGGAGAAATCCCGGATGGGAATAAAACGGACACCGGGAAATGTCTGGTCGTTTTTCTCATGTGTCAGGATGATGCTGACGCCGGCCCCCTGCAGGCACATCTGGTAGATCATGTCACGCTGCTGCAGATTGATCACAGATGACGGCCGGATTTCGTGCCGCTGCATTTCCCTGTCCATTGCCTGCCTTGCGCGGTATCTGCCGGAGATCAGGAGGAGTGAGCAGTCCTGCAGGTCTGACATGCTGACCGATGTTCTGCCTGCCAGAGGAGAATATTCCGGCACCATGAGAGAGTAGGAAAAAGAGGTGATGTATTGCGCTTCCAGCCGCGGATGGCTGACCGGACCGCCCAGCAGGGCAACTGTCAGCTCCCCTGCCAGAAGCGCCGCTTCCATTTCTTCGTCCCCGGCTTCCCTGATTATCAGGCGGCACTCCGGACAGTGACGGAGAAACGGTTCATACACATGAATCGGAAAATCCATCAGGCCGCAGGAGACGACCCCCAGGGACAGTACTTTCCGGGATGCCTGTGCGTGTTCCCGGGTCTCCCGCACCATATCGTCATAGTCTGCCAGAAGCGTGCGGCTTCGCTCCGCCAGGATCTCTCCGGCGGGCGTCGGAACGATGCCCCTGTTGGACCGCTCCAGAAGCCGGACGCCCAGATCGGTTTCCAGCGCGCGCACGGATTTGCTCAGCGCCTGCGGCGACAGGTAGAGCGCCCCGGCAGCCTTTGTTATACTTCTGTACCCGCATATCTCCCGGAAATACCTGAGCTGTTCGATGTTCATTTCTTTTTCCTCTCTTCCCGGTCAATGCCATGCGCCCGGGTTGAAGTATTTTATATCAACCGAAAGTTGATGCATGTCTATTATAAGCTGATACCCGTTCCTTTTGTCAATCTTTTATAATATTTTTGTTATACAAGTCTATAACCGTTTATTATAATACTGTCAGATGCAGACGGACGGAGCTGCCGGACCGGGGAGGATTGCCCTGCCGGGTCTGCTGTTCCATGGGAACCGGGTGAAAGTCCCGGGCTGTCCCGCAACTGTAATTGAGTGCTCAGGCCACATTGCCACCGGAAACGGGGAGACATCCGTTCCGGGAAGGCGGCGCAGGCAATACTCATAAGCCAGGAGACCGGTCCCTCTGCAGGTTCCACTGCCACGATGCATGGTTACGGACCGCTTTTTTTCAGGGCAGCCCTGTGTGCGCCTGCTCCAGCCGGATTTTTCCCGAGCAGTCCCGCCGGCCGTCTCCTGTCCGTATGCGTACCGTACCCGCCGTGGTGCGGTTTTTTTATTGCCGGAAGGAGAAACTTCCCCATGAAAATATACATTCTGAAAAGGGTCCTGTTTATCATCCCCATCATGCTGATCCTGTCCTTTTTCACATTTACCCTGACTTACCTGTCCCCGTCCGATCCCGCTTCCCTCTGGTTTGAGAGCCGCGGCATTCATCCGGGCGAGGGCGAAATCGAGGCCAAGCGGGAAGAGATGGGGCTGAATGATCCGCTGCTGGTGCAGTACGGCCGCTGGCTGAACAACGTGCTGCACGGTGATCTCGGGACCTCTTACTTCTACAGTTCCCCGGTTCGGGACGAGCTGATGAAGAGGATCCCGAACACGCTGCTGCTGGCCGGGGCGACGGTCCTGCTGACGATTCTGCTTGCGGTCCCCCTTGGCATACTCACGGCGGTGTTTCAGAACAAGTGGATTGACTATCTGCTCCGTCTCATCTCTTTCCTGGGCGTGTCAATGCCCAGCTTCTGGGTCGGCACCCTGCTGATGTATTTCTTCGGCGTAAAGCTGCACTTGCTGCCGGTCATGGGAAGCGGTGATCTGAAACACCTGATTCTTCCCGCCATGACGCTGACCTTCTGGATGACCTCGATCTATATCCGCCGTGTGCGCGGCAGCATGCTGGAAGAGATGAACAAGGATTACCTGTCAGGCGCCCTGGCAAAAGGCATCCCGAAGAGTCATGTCATCCTGCGGCAGGTGCTCCCGAACTCCCTGCTGGCCGTCGTGACCATGTTCGGCATGTCCATCGGCGCGCTGATGGGCGGCGCCACCATTGTAGAAACCATCTTTGAATGGCAGGGCGTCGGCATGATGGCCGTCAAGGCCATCGGCGTACAGGACTTCCCCATCATACAGGGATATGTCCTCTGGATGGCATTTATCTACGTGTTTATCAATCTGCTGGTTGACCTGCTGTACGGGGTGCTGGATCCCCGCATTCGTCTGACGGAGAAGAAATGAATACGATCACTGTAAAAAAAGCGTTAAAAAACCCACAGTTCATGATTCTTCTGGTCCTGGCCGTGATCCTCATCCTGGTACCAATACTGGCTCCCTGGATAGCACCGCATGACCCGATTCAGGATGACTTCGCCAACTTTATGATCTCCGGGAGCAGAGAGTATCCGCTCGGCACAGACCAGCTGGGCCGCTGCATCCTTTCCCGGCTGATCTGGGGCGGACGGACGTCTCTCCTGGTCGTGTTCATTGTCGTGGCCGTCAGCGCCGTTGTCGGCATTGTACTTGGCATCACTGCCGGCTTCACCGGAGGATGGGTGGACACGCTCATCTCCCGGTTCACGGAGATCGTAATTGCCATTCCCGCGACCATCTTTATCATTGCTCTTGTCAGCGTACTGGGACCCAGTCTGAAGAATACCATCATTGCCATGTCGCTGGTAGGCTGGACAGAATACATGCGCGTGACCCGCGCGCTGGTGATGGCGGCCAAGAGCAACACCTACACGGAAGAAGCCCGGCTGGGCGGTCTGTCGGAAGGCATGGTCATACACCGTACGATCGTGCCGAACATCATGCCGTACCTGCTGGTCAACATTACGCAGGACATCGGCGGCAAGCTTCTGACGCTGAGCGGCCTGTCCCTGCTGGGTTTGTCCTCACAGCCGCCCACACCCGAATGGGGTTTTATGCTGGCGCAGGGCAAGGATTATATCCAGGCGGCGCCCTGGCTGATCATCTATCCCGGTCTGGCCATTGTGCTGAACGTCGTCGTCTTCAATCTGTTGGGAGACAGTTTGAGAGATATATTGGATCCACGCTACGAAAAACCACGCAAGAAAAGGAGGAAACTGAAAACATGGTTAGAAACAAACTGATTGCATCGGCCCTGGCAGCCGTAATGAGCGTCGGCCTTCTGGCAGGCGCAGCTGTACCGGCAGCCGCGGAGACCCACATGAACGCCGCCCTTTACTGGTTCGGCACCAGTCTGGATCCGGCCACGGAATACGACGGATGGACCACCAGCCGCGCCGGCATCACCGAGACACTGACAACCGTCAACGAAAATTATGAGCTGGTCGGCCAGCTGGCTGACTCCTGGGAGCAGACCGATGACACCACATGGAAGCTGCACATCCGCGACGGCGTGACCTTCCACAACGGCAAAGCCGTGGACGGCGAAGCCGTAAAGAAGTCCTTCGAGCGTGTCCTGGGACTGCAGGAGCGCGCCGTGACCTCCTCTCACATCGAGAGCATCGAGGCAGACGGGCAGGATGTTACCTTCCATACCACCGATCTGAACGCGGCTTTCCTGGCTTCTATCTCCGAGCCGCTGTTCTCTGTCATTGATGTAGAGGCGGACACCGACCCGGCCAGCCAGCCCATCGCCACCGGCCCCTTTGCCGTCACCGGCTTTGAAGTCGACACCTTCATCGAGCTGGAGTCCTATGACGACTACTGGAACGGCGCTTCCGCCATCGACACCATTTCCCTGAAGTGCGTCGCCGATGACAACACCAGAAGCCTGATGATCCAGTCCGGAGAACTGGATCTGGCACAGCGCGTGGCTGACACAGACCTGAAGATTCTGTCCGAGAAGCCGGAATTCACGATCTACGAGACCCTCGGCGCCCGTACACGCATCATGGTCTTCAACTACATGAACGAGTTCCTGGCAGACATCAATGTCCGCAAAGCCCTGGCAAAGAGCATCAACTATGAAGCGCTTGTGACGATTCTGGGCGAGTCCGTCGGCATGGCCGGCGCACCGTATCCGTCCAGCGCTCCCTACGGCTATGAAGAGCTGGACAAACAGGCTTATGACGAGGCAGGCGCCATTGCTCTTCTTGAGGAAGGCGGCTATGCAGACAGCGACGGCGACGGCATCCTGGATAAAGACGGCAAGGCCCTGAGCTTCACTGTCAGCTACGCGAACAGCGCCTACACCTCCATGCTGGAGGCCATCCAGGCCATGGCAAAGAAAGTCGGCATCGACCTGCAGCTGAACCTGATCGACAGCATCATGGAGATGACCCAGGGACAGACGACCTTTGATATCATTGTCACCAACTGGCAGGTGCTCTCCACGGGCGACCCGCAGTGGTTCATCGACAATCAGTACAAGACCGGCGCCGCAAACAACGGCGGACATTACAGCAACGCGACCGTCGATGAGCTGGCGGACAAGCTGGCCCAGACAACGGATATCGCAGAGCGCACGGCCATCACGATCGACATAGAGAAAGCGCTTCTTGAGGACTGCACCAGCATCTATATCGTCGGCGAGACCAATTTCGTCGTGGCTTCCAGCAAGGTAACCGGCGTAACGGCATACCCGATCGACTACTACTTCCTGGATAACAAGATTGCTTTGGAATAAGAAATGGAAATTTTAAAGGTTGACAATTACAGTGTGACCTACGACGGCGAGCACAACGCGGCAGACCATGTCTCCTTCTCCATGCAGGAGGGGGACATTGTCTGCATCGTCGGCGAGAGCGGGAGCGGCAAGTCCACAGTGCTGCACGGCATCCTGGGGCTTCCCTCCCCGGGAGCCGTCACAAAGGGGAAGATCTTTCTGTTCGGAAAGGATGTCTTCTCTATGAGCAGGGCTGAACTCCTGCAGATGCGGGGCGAGCAGGTGGGCATGATTTTTCAGGACACCGGCCGCTATCTGAATCCGATCTCGCGGATCGGAAACCAGTTTGACATGTTCCTCAGCTACCATATGAGCGGGGGGAAGGCTGCGATGCGCGCCCTGGAAGAAGATGCTCTCGGTAAGGTACATCTGCCGGACGCGGAACGGGTGCTGTCTTCTTATCCGTTTGAGCTGTCCGGCGGCATGCGGCAGCGTGTGGGCATCGCCATGGCCATGAGCCTGAAGCCGAAGCTCCTGCTGGGCGACGAACCGACCAGCGCGCTTGACGTTACTGTCCAGGCGCAGGTGGTGCGGCAGATGATGGACCTTCGGGACCAGTACGGCCCTTCTCTGCTGATCGTCACGCACAACATGGGTGTGGCCGCCTATATGTCAGACTACATCGGCGTCATGCAGCAGGGCCGTCTGGTCGAATGGGGGCGCGCGGAAGACGTGATCGGTCATCCGCAGACCGAGTACACCAGAAAGCTGCTGCAGTCCGTAATCGGTATAGAAGATGAGCGAATAAAGGAGCGCGCCGCCGTATGAGCAAGGCACCTGTATTGGAAATCAGAAATCTGGTAAAAGCCTTTCCCGGCACAGACGGTGAGCCTTTTTACGCAGTGCGGGATGTATCCTTTTCCATTCCGGAGGGAGGCAGCCTGGGCCTGGTAGGAGAAAGCGGCTGCGGCAAGAGTACAATCGCCCGCATGATCACCAAGCTCACGGATCCCACAGAAGGGTCAATCTGGCTGGACGGAGAAGATATCTCGCACATTCCCGCGAGACAGGTCAAACAGAAAGTCTACCGAAAAGTGCAGATGGTATTTCAGGATCCGTACGGCGTCTTCAGCCCGCGCATGCCGATCGGCACCTTCCTGGAGGAAGGACTTGTCTATCACGGCATCATGTCCCGCCGCGAAGCCGGCGAAGAGGCAAAGCGCCTGCTGGAGCTGGTAGAACTGCCGGCTTCTCTGGCAGACCGGATGCCGCACCAGCTCTCCGGCGGCCAGCAGCAGCGCGTCGTCATCGCGAGAGCCATCTCCATCCATCCGCGGCTGCTGATCCTGGACGAGGCAACCTCCGCACTGGATGTATCCGTCCAGCAGGGCGTTCTGGAGCTGCTGATGCGGCTGCAGAAAGAAATGAACCTGACCTACCTCTTTATCGGACACGATCTGGCCGTCGTGCGGAGCATTGCTGACCGGATCGCTGTCATGTACGCAGGCCAGCTGACAGAAGAACTCCCGAGTGAGCGTCTGACAGCCCAGGCAGTGCATCCCTATACCCGGAGGCTGCTGGATTCCGTCTTCTCCGTAGGCGACAAAGGCCGCAAGGTTATCTCCATCGAAAGCCTGGACGCCTCGCAGGCCGTCCGCGGCAAAGGCTGCGCCTTTGCGCCGCGCTGTCCCAGGGCTGCGGAAAAATGCAAAAAAGAACTTCCCGCGCCGCGTCTGCTGGAAGAAGGCCACATAGTCTGCTGCGGGCAGGTGTAAGTGAATCAGGATTGACAGTTCAAACTGACAATGGTAATATTTATTTAATTTCATATGCTATGGGGTCAAGTAGGAAGCGCTTTTTTCACAATGTAAAAGCGCTTCTGTAATTGGGAAACAGGTGAAAACCCTGTGCAGTGCCGCTGCTGTAACGAAGGAGTGCTGCAGGATATGCCACTGGGAAACCGGGAAGGTCTGCCGCATGCCGATATCGGAGCCAGAATACCGGCTTGGCCTTTTGTAATACAGTTACGTGTCATAACTCGTATTATTTTCGGTGATACTTGTCCGGAGATATACTTGTGGTATGTCTCCGTTTTTTTCTGTGAAGCAGGAGAATGGCATGCTGTCATATGTTTTCAAGAGAATCCTTCATCTGATTCCCGTCATGCTGGGAGTCACATTTCTGACTTTCCTTCTGCTTTCGGTCGCACCTTCTGATCCGGTAACCCAGAAGTATCTCTCCATGGGTGTATCAGGCGATGCCGCCGTCATGGAAGCTGAACGTGAGGAACTCGGTCTCAATGATCCACTCCTCGTCCGCTACGGCCGCTGGATGGCAGATGCCCTGCGCGGTGATTTCGGCAAGTCTGTCAAATACGGCGGAACCGTAAAGGACGAAATGTCCAAACGGCTGCCGAAAACCATAATTCTGGCCGTCTGTTCTCTCATCCTGACCGTTCTTTTTGCGGTCCCGCTGGGCATTTTGTCCGCCGTGTACAAAAACCGAGCAGCCGACTATATTATCCGCTTTCTTTCCTTTATCGGCGTGTCCATTCCGAGCTTCTGGCTGGGACTGCTTCTCATCTACTGGTTTTCACTGAAGCTGAACCTGCTCCCCGTGATCGGCACGAAGGGAATCAAATCCCTCATCATGCCGTCCGTAACCCTGGCTGTCTGGATGACAGCCACCTATATCCGCCGTCTCCGCGCAAATATCCTGGAGGAGATCAACAAGGAATATGTCACCGGCCTTCTGTCCAAGGGCATCCGCAGGGGAAAAGTCCTGATCCGCCATGTCCTTCCCAACGCGCTTCTGTCTATCATTACCATGTTCGGCATGTCCATCGGCTCTGTTCTCGGCGGCGCCACGGTCGTGGAGAGCATCTTCGAGTACCAGGGAGTCGGAAAAATGGCCGCGGATGCCGTGACCGGCCGGGATTACAACCTGATCCAGGCTTATGTCGTCTGGATGGCTTTTATCTATGTCATTGTCAATCTGACTGTTGATATCCTGTACCGTTATCTGGATCCGAGGATCCGCCTGGGAGGTGAATGAGCCATGTATTATATCCGACTTGCCTTTCGGGACCGGAAATTTATCATTATCTTCATCATTACTGTCCTCTTTGTCCTTGCAGCTTTGTTTGCGGGAAAACTCGCCCCGAATGATCCCATTGCCCAGGATTCCCAGGCGCTGCTGCAGGCTCCGTCCCGTACCTATCCGTTCGGTACGGATCAGCTTGGCCGCTGTATCTTCTCACGCATCCTGTACGGCGGACGCACATCCCTCGTCATCGCCCTGGTGGTGACGCTGCTGATGTCTGCCGTGGGCATTTTTATCGGCATGGTGTCCGGTTACGCAGGCGGGCGCACAGACACGGTGATCATGCGCATTACCGATATGCTGATGGCTTTTCCGCACATAGTCTTCGTCATCGCGCTTGTCAGTGTGCTGGGAACCGGCACGCGCAACCTGATTCTCTCCATGACACTCATCAGCTGGACGATGTACGCGCGTGTATCACGTTCTATGGTCATCTCCATTAAAAACAATGAATACATCGAACAGGCACGCCTCGGCGGGGTCAGGAAACTGCCGCTGATGATCCGCTACATTCTGCCGAATGTCCTCCCGTATCTCATTGTCCTGATCACCCAGGATATCGGCAGCAACCTGCTGACTATGGCCAGTCTGTCCCTGCTGGGACTCGGGTCACAGCCGCCCACCCCGGAATGGGGCTATATGCTGAGCGAGGGGAAAAGATATATGCAGACTGCTCCCTGGATGCTGGTCTATCCCGGTCTGGTGATTCTGGTCTGCGTTATCATTTTTAACCTTCTGGGAGACAGTCTTCGCGACATACTGGATCCCAGAAATGAAACCCTGTGATTCCTGATAACAATCAGGCATGCAAACGAAAGGAGACACAAGTAAATGAAAAAAAGAAAACGGATCAGCGCAGTCATCACATCCATCATGACAGCAGCGGTGATGCTTTTCGGATCGGCAGGCGCGGCTGTCGCTGATGACGCCGCGGCAGAGGGTGAGAAACACCTCAACATGGCTATCTACTGGTTCGGAGATGACCTGGACCCGGGGCACGGATGGAACGGATGGACACTCACCCGGGCGGCTGTAGGTGAAAATCTGGTAACCGTCACCGAAGACCTGGAACTTGTCGGACAGCTGGCTGACAGCTGGGAGGCTGTGGATGATACGACATGGAAATTCCACATCCGTCAGGGCGTCACCTTCCAGAACGGCAATCCCCTGACCGCAGAGGCTGTCAAATCTTCCATTGAGAGATCCATCGAAATCAATGAGCGGGGACAGACAAACCTGAAGCTCAGCAGCATAGAAACAGACGGAGAGTATGTCATTTTCCAGACAGAAGAGCCCTACGGCGCTTTTCTGGCGAACCTGTCCGAGCCGCTCTTTATCATTGTAGATACGACTGCGGACACAGATACCTTTGTCGACACCCCGGTCTGCACCGGGCCCTACATGGTGACCTCCTTTGATCCGGGCGTGTCTTTTGAAGCCGTCGCCTACAAGGACTACTGGGGAGGCACGCCGGGCCTTGACAGCGTCACGGTATACAACATCGAAGATGACAACACGAGAGCCATGACACTGCAGGCAGGCAATATCGACATGATGCAGAGAGTGACCGCCACCGATCTGACTCTGTTTGAGAACAATCCGGATTACACGGTGCAGTCGACCATCGGAACCAGAGAGCAGTTCCTGTTTATGAATACAGAAAAAGCCCCGTTTGACGATGAGACCTTCCGCCTTGCTTTCAACGCCGGCATCGACTATGATGCTGTCGCCAACGTGGTAGGCGGCGGTGCCGTTGCCACAGGCGCTCCGTTCCCGCCCACTGCCCCCTGCGGCTACGATGAACTCAGCAAAGCGTCCTTTGACCCGGATCTCTGCGCTTCCCTTCTGGAAGAAGCAGGCTATACCGACTCCGACGGCGATGGCTATGTAGATAAGGACGGCGAGCCGCTGGAAATCTCAGTTACGGTCAATAACGACGCGGATGATTACAGCATGCTCGCTGAGCTGGTACAGGCTCAGATGAAGGATCGCGGAATCAAACTGGTCATCAACCAGGTGGAAAATGCAGAAGACGACAGGGCAGACGGAAACTTCCAGCTTCTCTTCGGCAACTGGCAGACCGTTTCAACGGGAGACACACAGTGGTTCCTGGATCAGGTATTCCGTTCCGACGCGACAGATAACTACGGCAAGTACAATGATCCCGAACTCGATGAAGTCATTGGAAAGCTTTCCACAGCCTTTGAGCTGGACGAGAGAGAAGAACTGACAAAGCAGGCCAGCCAGATCATCATAGACCGCGGCTTCGGCTGCTATCTGGTCAGCCCGACCAATATCAACATCGCCCGCAGCAATGTTTCCAATATGCACACCTTCCCGATCGACTACTACTTCCTGACTGCCGACACAACGATCGAGTGAGCACGGGGAACAGCCACCCGTGCAGGAAACCATTGACTGTATGAAGAACTGTTGACTGAATATATGACAAGACAGGATGTCCCGATATGAGCTGTTTGCTGGAAGTCAAAAACTACTCCATCTGCTATCAGAACAAGACACCTGCTGTCCGCGATGCCGGGTTCCGTCTGGAGCCCGGCGAGATTCTCTGTATCGTCGGAGAGAGCGGCAGCGGAAAATCAACACTCATCCGCGGCATCCTGGGACTCTTATCCGCCGGCGGCAGGGTCACCTCAGGCAGCGTTGTCTTTGACGGCACGGCATTGACCGATCAGATGCTCCGGAAGCTCCGCGGCCGGGACATCGCAATGATTTTCCAGGATGCCGGCCTGGCTATGGATCCCATTCAAAAGGTTGGGAAGCAGTTTGTTGAATATACACTGACACATCAGGACCTGACCAGGCAGCAGGCCGAAGAGCTGGCAGCCTCCTGGCTGCAGAGGCTGCAGCTGACCGACGCCCGCCGGGTTATGGATTCCTATCCCTTTGAGCTGTCCGGCGGGATGAAACAGCGGGTTGCCATCGCCATGGCGATGGCCCAAAGCCCGAAACTCCTCCTGGCAGATGAACCGACCAGTGCGCTGGATGTAACCATCCAGGCACAGGTCGTCCTGGAACTGGAGCGACTGGCGCGGAATTACCGGACAGCCGTCATCATGGTGACACACAACATGGCTGTGGCGGCATACCTGGCCGACCACATCGCAGTCATGAAAGAAGGCGAAATCGTGGAATACGGGACAAGAGAGTCCGTGATCCTCTCTCCGTCGGACCCGTATACCAAAATGCTTCTGCATGCGGTGCCGAAGCTGACCGCTGCCGCGGAGGAAACCGCGGATAAAGAGACAGCTCTTCTGAGAACCGGAAGAGCCGCTGAGGCAAATCCGCTTCTGCTGAGAACCGATGCTGTGAAAAAAACCTTTGAAGGCAAAGGCAAAAGGCCGGTATACGCCGTCAACAGCGCCTCCTTTGCGCTCTACGAAGGGGAATGCCTCGGAATCGTGGGCGAAAGCGGATGCGGCAAGACGACACTTGCCAGAATGATCATCGGAACATACCCGCCGACAAGCGGTGAGATCACGTTGAACGGGATCGCCTTTTCAGACGTATCCAAACGAAAAAAAGCCGATTTCCGCCGACATGTGCAGATGGTATTCCAAAACCCCATCTCCTCATTCAGTCCTCGCATGACGATCGGCGACTATCTCTACGAGCCGCTGCGGAATTATGAAAAAATGTCACGGAAACAGGCAAGACCTGTCATCGAGGACTATCTGTCCGCTGTCGGTCTGTCATGGGAATACACATCACGTCTCCCCCACGAACTGTCCGGCGGGCAGCTGCAGCGTGTTGCCGTCGCCCGGGCAGCGCTGATCCGCCCGCAGCTGATTGTCTGTGACGAGGCGACCAGCGCGCTGGATGTTTCGATCCAGGCACAGGTTGTGGACATGCTGGTTGAACTGCAGAAACAATGGGGGCTGTCCTTCCTGTTCATAGGACACGACCTCGCACTTATCCAGAAAATCAGCCAGCGGATCATAATCATGTATATGGGAGAGATTGTCGAAGTTCTTGACAGCAGCGGACTCGTCACCGAAGCAGTTCATCCTTACACCAGAACTCTGCTCGATGCCGTCTTTGACCTGTATGAGGCGCCGGAAATCCGCCGTAAAAAACTGCAGAATATGAAAATAGCCGCACCCGTTCCCGCACAGGGATGCAAGTTCGCGCCCAGATGCCCGCAGTGCAGCGGCATCTGCCGTGAGAAACCCCCGGAACTGCAGGAATACGCGCACGGTCATCTGGTATCCTGCCATGCGGCCGGCAGCAAGTACAATTAATTACCACTGCCTTCTTTTCCGAGGTATAATTGCCATTTAATGTAGTAATATCGGACGTCGGCCAGGGTCAGTAATACCGTCT
>CAMODP010000002.1 GCA_946611445.1 uncultured Eubacterium sp. | reverse complement strand
CATGCCCTTCTTCATCTCGCCGCCGTACCAGGTGTTGATGATGACCTGCTCACGGGAGGTGATATTGAAGGCAGCGACTGTCTCGGAGTTCAGGCCGAGCTCCTTGTAGTTTGTCACCTTTGCCTTGGAGGCATTGTAGACGACGAAATCCGGCTCAAAGGAAGCCAGTTCCTCTTCGGTCGGAATGATGAACATATTCTTAATGAAGTGCGCCTGCCATGCCACTTCTACGATGAAGCGGATTGCCATGCGGGTGTCCGGGTTGGTGCCGCAGAAGGCGTCAACTACGAAAAGACGCTTGCCGGAAAGCTCTTTGAGGGCGATATCCTTCAGAACTGCCCAGGTCTCTTCGGAGGCGGGGTGGTTGTCATTCGGATACTCTTCGGAAGTCCACCAGACGGTGTCTTTGGAGTTCTCGTCCATGATGATGTATTTATCTTTGGGGGAACGGCCGGTGTAAATGCCGGTCATGACGTTGACGGCGCCGAGCTCGGTCAGCTGACCCTTGTCGAAGCCCTCCAGCTCCGGCTTGAGTTCCTCATCATACAGGAAATCAAAGGAAGGATTGTGCACGATCTCCGTCGTACCGGTAATGCCGTATCTGGTTAAATTGAGTTCTGCCATAGGTACCTCTTTCTCTAAACACTTATCTTCAGTTTCTGTAAAATCATCTTTCTTTGTATCATACATAGAGAAAAAAATCAATCTCATGGATAATAAAAAAAGGCTTAAACACAGAAAACGCCGGTGTGCATCAATACCCCTTCGGGAAACGCTTGCGCTCTGTCCTCGCGCAGCGGTACTAAAGCGCAAGCAGGCTTTCGCTAAGTACCGGCGCTGCGGAGGTTCCCTGCGGGGTATTTATACACGCCGGCGGACTGCGTGACAGTCACGTCTTTTGATTTTATAGATTGATGGAAAGATTACTTCACTTCGATTTTCAGCTCGGATGTGCAGTGCGGGCATCTGGTGGCTTCGATCGGAATCTCGGATTTGCAGAACTCGCAGATCTTTGTGGTGGGTGCTTCTTCCTGTTTCGGGCCGTTCTTCATCTCGTTGGCCTTGTTCATGGCTTTGATGACCATGAAGATGACCAGGGCGATCAGCAGGAAGTTTACGATGGCGGCTACGAAGGTGCCGATGCCCAGAACAGGCGCTTCTTCGCCGGCGCCCATGACGATGTTCCACTGGTCAAAGCTGATGCCGCCGAAGATGACTGAGATCAGAGGCATGATGATGCTGTCCACCAGGGCGGACACGATCGCCGTGAAGGCGCCGCCGATGATGATACCTACGGCCATGTCCATCACGTTGCCGCGGGAAATAAACTCTTTGAATTCCTTCATAAATGATTTCATTCTGCTCCCCTCCTGATATAAAAAATTGAGCTTAACTGTAAAAACAATGCCATTATAACACAGATCCCGGGAATTGAACAGGGTTGCGGACAGAGGTATTTCGGAATATACTCAGAGGGAAATGGCCCCGCCTCTGCAGATGATATAGGCTGCCCTGCCGGCGGCCGCTCAGAAACTCTCAAAAACCTTAGCTTGCTGGAGATTTGTAATGGGTATGAAGGCAATTCTGTGCGCGGATGAAAACTGGGCGATCGGCTGCCGGGGCAGTGTCCTGGTCAGCATCCCGGGAGATCTCAGGTTTTTCCGGGAGAAGACAGAGGGACATGTGGTTGTCATGGGCCGGAAGACGTTTGACAGCATCAGCCGCCGTCCGCTCCCGAACCGCAGGAACATTGTCCTGACCCGCAGCAGGGATCTGCGCTGTCCGGGCGTGACCTTTGTATACACAGAGGATGAACTGTGGGATGAACTGCGGCGCTATGACCCGGATGAAATCTATGTGATCGGCGGCGCGGTGGTATATGAAATGCTGCTTCCCTTCTGTGACACAGTGTATGTGACCAGAGTGGCCTGGCACTATCAGGCCGACACCTGGTTCCCCGACCTGGACGCGAGCCCGGAATGGGAGCTGGCGTATGAGAGCGAGGAGCAGACTTGCTTTGACACGGAGTATACGTTCCGGACCTACAGACGGTGCGCCGGCGGAGCGGCCGGACAGAAGGTGTCAGGAGAAACCGCCGGAACGGAAGAAAGAGATCTATAAAAACAGGAGACAGAATTTATGAAAACCCGTACTGTACAGATCGGAAACTGTGTGATCGGAGGAGGCAATCCTGTCCTGATCCAGTCTATGACCAATACAAAGACAGAAGACATAGAAGCGACAACAGAACAGATCCGCAGGCTGACGGATGCCGGATGTGAGATCATCCGCTGTGCCGTTCCCGGTATGGAGGCCGCGCAGGCCCTGCGGGAGATCAGGCGCCGGATCCGGATCCCGCTCGTGGCGGACATCCATTTTGATTACAGACTGGCCATCGCCGCTATCGAGAACGGGGCAGACAAGATCCGGATCAATCCCGGCAATATCGGCAGCACGGAGCGGGTGCGCGCCGTTGTGGACGCGGCCCGTGAGCGGAACATTCCGATCCGCGTCGGTGTCAACAGCGGTTCTCTGGAGAGCGACATTCTGGAGAAGTACGGGACTGTGACTGCAGAGGGACTGGTTGAAAGCGCCCTGCGGCAGGTGGGCATCATTGAGGATATGGGATATGAGAATCTCGTGATCAGTATAAAATCTTCCAATGTTATGATGTGCGCCCGCGCGCATGAACTGATCGCCCAGAAGACAGATCACCCGCTGCATGTGGGAATTACGGAGGCAGGCACGCTGTATGCCGGGACTGTCAAGTCCGCTGTGGGTCTGGGCATCATTCTCTCGCAGGGCATCGGCGACACTATCCGCGTCTCTCTGACAGGAGATCCCCTGGAGGAGGTGAAGGCGGCCCGGCTCATCCTGAAGACGCTGGGCATGCGCAGCGGCGGGGTGGAAGTCGTGTCCTGTCCTACATGCGGCCGCACGGAAATAGACCTGATCTCCCTGGCAAACCAGGTAGAGACCATGGTACAGGACATTCCGCTTGACCTGAAAGTGGCTGTGATGGGCTGCGTTGTCAACGGACCCGGTGAGGCCAGAGAGGCGGATTTCGGCATTGCCGGCGGAAAGGGCGTCGGGCTGCTTCTGCGGGGCGGCGAAATCCTGCGCAAGGTGCCTGAGGAAGAACTTCTGGATGCGCTGAGGGAGGAACTGCTGCGGCATGTCTGAAATACAGAAGGAGAGGAATCTCTCTCCCGCAGACGGGGGAGAGATGAGAGCTTCTCAGGAAAAGAGAATACAGGAGGTTTTTCCTGATCTGGAACTGACAGGGGAGCTGGAAGAGTTCATGGACCTGATGCGTGTCTCGCAGGTATCTGTAGACCGCGGCAGGCGTGTGCTGCATATCCGGATCTCCGGGCATCAGTGGGTCCACAGGAAATACGTTGATCAGTTGGAGGAGGAGCTGCACCGCCAGCTTTTTTCTGATGCAGACCTGCAGATCCGCATTGAGGAACGGTTCCGGCTGTCTGCGCAATACACCCCTGAAAGACTGATGGAAGTGTACCGGCCGAGCATCCTGTATGAACTCAAAAAGAGGGATGTGCTGCTTTTTTATCTGTTTCACACAGCCAGGCTCAGTTTCCCGGAGGAGGATACCCTGCTGATGGAGCTGGAGGATTCGGTCATTGCCCATGAGAGGGGGCGGGAACTGACGGCTCTGCTGGAGAAGGTTTTCCATGAGAGATGCGGCATGGAGGTTCGCATCGAAACGGGGTACATGCCGATGAGCGGGCGGAAAACCGCTGAGGAAAATGACCGCCGCATGCGGTCGGCTGCCAGACAGATCTGTCTGCGGGCAAAGCATCTGCAGACGGATGAGGGGGCACAAGCCGCCGCGATGCCTGCCGAAGGTGTGCCGGCCGCCCCGGATCAGGATTCTGCCGGCAGGGAACCTGTCAGGCCGGCCGGACCGGTGGAAGAAAAGCGTGCATCGGGAGAAAATGCCGGAGGCAGGAAAAAGAAGCAGGGAGGCTGGACCGGGAGACTCACGCCGGAGGACCCGGACGGTCTGCTGTACGGCCGCGGCTTTGATGACGAAGCGGTGGAGATTGCCTCACTGGATGAATCAACCGGTGTGTGCACTATCCGGGGAGAGATCATAGCCAGTGAGGTGCGTGAGCTCAAGAGCGGCAAGGGAATGGTCATCTTTGCCGTGACGGATGACACAGATACCATCAGGACAAAGCTCTTTGTGGACGGCGACCAGATTCAGGAAGCGGGGAAGCTGTTCGGAAAGGGGAAGTTTGTCCGGATCCGCGGCAGTGTCATGATGGACAGCTGGGAGAAGGAACTGACCGTCTCCAGGGTGTTCGGTATCCGGCGTTCCTCTGATTTCCGGCAGGGACGCTATGACGACGCGCCGGTGAAGCGCGCGGAGCTGCACTGCCACACGAAGATGAGCGATATGGACGGCGTCACAGACGCCGCAAAGCTGGTCAGGCAGGCATATAAGTGGGGGCATCCCGCCATTGCCATCACAGACCACGGTGTCGTGCAGGCCTTTCCGGAGGCCAACCATGCGATGGAGGACATTGACGGAGAATTCCGGAAACAGTACCAGAAGGAGCATCCGGAAGCCACGAAAGAAGAACTGAAGAAAATATCGGCGCCTTTCAAGGTGATCTACGGCTGTGAGGTCTATCTGGTTGATGACCTGAAGGGTATTGCCTCGCACAGTCTCGGACAGAGTCTGGACCAGGCCTATGTCGTGTTCGATATTGAGACGACAGGCCTCTCCAACCTCACCTGTAAGATCATTGAGATCGGGGCGGTGCGTGTCGAGAACGGCAGGATCACGGACCGGTTTTCTACTTTTGTCAATCCGCAGGTTCCCATCCCGTACAGGATAGAGCAGCTGACGAGCATCAATGACAGCATGGTGATCAATGCGCCGACGATTACAGAGGTGCTGCCCGCCTTCCTGCAGTTCTGCGAGGGCGCCGTCATGGTGGCGCACAACGCTGATTTTGATATGGGCTTTATCATCAAGGCCTGTGAAGAGGAAGGACTCAGCCGGAAGTTTACCTGGGTGGATACGGTTGCCATGGCGCAGCTTCTGCTGCCTTCTCTGTCCCGCTTCAAGCTGGACACGGTGGCGAAGGCAGTGGGCGTTTCTCTGGAGCATCATCACCGGGCGGTGGATGACGCGTACTGCACAGCGGAGATCTTTGTCGAGTTTGTAAAACGGCTGAAGGCACAGGATATCACAGACCTGGACCGTCTCAATGAGGCGGGGCGCCTCTCCGCGAATGCCGTGCGCAAGCTGAAGAGCCACCATGCCATTATCCTGGCGGCGAATGAGACGGGACGGGTGAATCTGTACCGCTGTGTGTCCGAGTCCCATCTGAAATACGTGCACCGGCAGCCGAAGCTCCCGAAGAGCTTCTTTCTGGCGCACAGGGAGGGGCTGATCATCGGCTCGGCCTGTGAGGCCGGCGAATTGTACCAGGCCCTGCTGCGGGGCGCGCCGGAAGAGGAGATCGCGCAGCTGGTCGGGTTCTATGATTATCTCGAGATCCAGCCGCTGGGCAACAATGCCTTTATGATTGACGATGACCGGAATGACACGGTGCACAGCGAGGAGGATCTGAAAGAACTCAACCGCAGGATCGTCCGCCTCGGAGAGCAGTTCAGAAAGCCGGTTGTCGCGGCCTGCGACGTGCATTTCATGAATCCCGAGGATGAAATCTACCGGCGGATCATCATGAAGGGAAAGAAATTTGACGACGCCGACAACCAGGCGCCGCTGTTTCTCCGCACGACGGAGGAAATGCTGGCGGAATTTGACTATCTGGGTTCGGAGAAGGCCCGCGAGGTTGTCATTGACAATCCGCGGAAGATCTGTGACATGGTGGAGAAAATCAGCCCCATACGCGCCGGAAAGTTCCCGCCTGTGATAGAAAACTCTGACCAGACGCTCCGGGAAATCTGCATGCGGCGCGCCCATGAGATATACGGAGAAAAACTGCCGGAAATCGTGGACAAGCGGCTGGAGAGAGAGCTGAATTCCATCATCTCGAACGGATACGCGGTCATGTACATTATCGCCCAGAAGCTGGTCTGGAAGTGCAATGAGGACGGCTATCTGGTCGGATCCCGCGGCTCAGTCGGCTCTTCTCTGGCGGCTACCATGTCCGGCATCACAGAGGTGAATCCGCTGCCGCCGCATTACCTGTGCGAGAACTGCCACTATGTGGACTTTGATTCCGAACTGGTGCAGAAATACGCGGATGAAGGGCAGGCCGGCTGCGACATGCCTGACGCGGTATGCCCGCGGTGCGGCGCGCCCCTGAAGAAGATGGGCTACAATATTCCCTTTGAGACGTTCCTCGGCTTTAAAGGCAATAAGGAGCCGGATATTGACCTGAACTTCTCCGGCGAGTATCAGAGCAAGGCGCACAAATACACGGAGGTTATTTTCGGGCCGGGTCAGACCTTCAAGGCCGGCACCATCGGCACTCTCGCAGACAAGACGGCGTTCGGGTTTGTAAAGAATTACTATGAGGAAAAAGGAGAGTCCAGACGGACCTGTGAGATCGACAGGATCGTGCAGGGCTGCGTAGGCATCCGGCGGACGACCGGCCAGCATCCCGGCGGTATTATCGTCCTGCCGCTGGGCGAGGACATCAATGCCTTCACGCCGGTGCAGCATCCGGCGGACGACCCGGACTCCGATATCATCAGCACGCATTTTGACTACCACTCCATCGACGCGAATCTTCTGAAACTGGATATTCTCGGACACGACGACCCGACAATGATCCGCGTGCTGCAGGATTTTACCGGCAAAGATCCCCGGGAGATCCCGATGGATGAGCCGAAGGTCATGAGCCTGTTTCTGGGAACGGAAGCACTCGGCCTGACACCGGCGGATATCCGCGGGACGCCGCTGGGCTGCCTGGGAATACCTGAATTTGGCACGGATTTTGCTATGCAGATGCTTATCGATACGCAGCCCCGGAATTTTTCTGATCTGGCGCGTATCGCCGGACTGGCTCACGGAACCGATGTGTGGCTGGGCAACGCCGAGACCCTGATCAAGGAAGGAAAGTGTACACTGGGCACGGCCATCTGCTGCCGGGACGACATCATGATATACCTGATCAGCCGGGGACTGGAGCCGGAGCTGTCCTTTACCATTATGGAAGCCGTCCGGAAGGGCAAAGGCCTGAAACCCGAGTGGGAGACGGAAATGCGCGCGCATCAGGTGCCGGACTGGTATATCTGGTCCTGCAAGAAGATCAAATATATGTTCCCGAAAGGACACGCGGTGGCTTATGTCATGATGGCATACCGGATCGCCTGGTATAAGGTTTACGAGCCGCTGGCCTATTATGCCGCGTTTTTCTCTATCCGCGCCGACGCTTTTTCCTATGAGAAGATGTGCATGGGACAGCAGCGGCTGGAAGAACTGATGGACGAATACGAAGCCCGGAAGGATACCCTGACGGCACAGGAGCAGGCACAGATGCGCGACATGCGCGTCGTACAGGAAATGTATGCCCGCGGCTACTCCTTTGTGCCAATCGATCTCTACCGCGCCCAGGCGCACCGCTTTCAGATCCTGGACGGCGCCCTGATGCCTTCCCTGGATTCCATCGAAGGACTTGGCTCTGTCGCGGCAGACAGCGTGGTGCTGGCCGCGCGGGACGGAGAGTTCCTCTCCCGGGATGACTTCCGCAGACGCGCAAAAGTGGGAAAGACGATATCCGATACGCTGGCCCGCCTGGGAATCCTGAGCGACCTGCCGGAAACCAATCAGATCTCGCTGTTTGACTTCGGAATGTAGAGCAAGGAGACAGGGGTCAGACCCCTGTCTCCTGTTCTCGAAAAAAGAAGAATAATCCGGAACACGTAAGGAGACAGAGATCTGACCCCTGTCTTCTTCGTCTCAGCCGGAGTCTTAAGGGGAAACAACCATGGAAACTGCATATGACCTGCGTTACCTGCAGCGTCTGGCGGAGCTCTATCCGACGATCGCCAGCGCATCCACGGAGATTATCAATCTCCAGTCAATTCTGAACCTGCCGAAGGGAACGGAGCATTTTATCACGGATATTCACGGGGAGTATGAGGCTTTTTCCCACGTCCTGAAGAACGGCTCCGGTTCTGTGAAGAAGAAGATAGACGAGGTGTTCGGGAGAACGCTGTCTGAGGCGGACAAAAATACGCTGGCGACGCTGATCTACTATCCCCGGGAAAAGATGGACCTCATCCGGAAGTCGGAGAAGGACATCACGGACTGGTACAAGATCACGCTGTACCGGCTCATTGAGGTCTGCAAGCATGCTTCTTCAAAATATTCGCGCTCCAAGGTGCGCAAAGCACTGCCGAAGGCCTTTGCTTACGTGATTGAAGAACTGATCACAGAAAAGCCGGAGGTGCTGGACAAGGAAGCGTATTACAATGCCATTGTAGATACGATCATTGACATCGGAAGCGCAGAACCGTTTATAACGGCACTCTGTGACCTGATCCAGGTGCTGGTGGTGGATCAGCTCCACATTCTCGGGGACATCTACGACAGAGGTCCCAGCCCGGACCGGATCATGGACCGCCTGCTGCAGTATCACGCGGTGGATGTTTGCTGGGGAAACCACGACGTCGTCTGGATGGGCGCGGCTGCGGGCTCGCCTGCCTGTATCGCGACGGTCATCCGCTTTTCTGCGCGGTACGGCAATCTGGACATTCTGGAAGACGCCTACGGCATCAATATGCTCCCGCTGGCGACGTTTGCCCTGCGGGTATACGGCGACGATCCCTGTGAACTGTTCAAGGTCAAGGGAGAGAGGGAGTACTCCAAGGCGGAAGCCGACCTGAACATGCGCATTCACAAGGCAATCTCCATCATACAGTTCAAACTGGAAGGGCAGCTGATCCGGAGACGCAAAACCTTCCATATGGAAAACCGGCTGCTCCTGGACAAGGTTGATTACAAGACGGGGGAGATTACGCTGAACGGGAAGCACTACAAGCTGCTTGACGCGAATTTTCCGACGATCGATCCCGAAAATCCGTATAAGCTGACCCGTGAAGAACAGGATGTGATGGAGCGGCTGCAGGCAGCCTTCATGCACTGTCAGAAGCTGCGGGTGCACATGAATTTTCTGCTGAACAAGGGGCACCTTTATAAGGTTGTCAATAACAACCTGATGTATCACGGCTGTCTGCCTCTGGACGAAAAGGGGGAATTCCTGAAGGTAAACGTCTACGGGAAGAAATACAGCGGAAAGGCCCTTTATGACGAACTGGAAAAATATGTGCGGAAGGCCTTCTTTGCCGTAGACGAGACAGAGAGAGAAAAGGGACGGGACATCCTCTGGTATATCTGGAGCAGCCCGGAGTCACCCCTGTTCGGCAAGGACAAGATGGCGACCTATGAGCGTTATTTCCTGGCAGAAAAAGAAACGCATGCCGAACACAAGAATCCGTATTACAGGCTGATAGAGGACGAGAAGGTGATGAACCACGTCCTGCGGGAGTTCGGTCTGGGAGAAGATGCCCACATCGTCAACGGCCATGTGCCCGTAAAACAGCGGTCCGGCGAGAGCCCTGTCAAATGCGGCGGCAAAGTGCTGGTCATAGACGGCGGCTTTTCCCGCGCCTACCAGTCCACGACGGGAATAGCCGGCTACACCCTTATTTTCAATTCCTGGGGCATGATGCTGGTAGCCCACAAGCCCTTTACCTCTATGGAAGACGCCATCCGCAAGGAGACGGATATCCATTCCGAGCGCATCATGATCATGAACGTGCCGCAGCGTCTGCGCGTGGCAGACACAGACAGGGGAAAGGAGCTTGAGGAGCGGATCCTGGAGCTGCGGGAGCTGCTGAAGGCATACAGGAGCGGCGTGATTGTAGAGAAGACGTGATTATGCCCCGAGCACTTCCCGCATCGCAGCCAGCAGCCGGTCGTTCTGCTCCGGCTTCATGATGCAGAATCGCACGAAGCGGCTGTCCAGGAAGGGGAAGGTGGAGCAGTTGCGGATCATCATACACTGACGGATGCAGTGGTCGAAGAGGATGTCGGCATCGACGTCCTCTTTTTTGATGCGCAGAAGTATGAAATTGGCGGCGGGTTCATACACATGCAGGGAGCTCCAGCCGCGGAGTTCATCTGTGAGGCGGCTTCTCTCGGTGGTGATGAGTTCCCGTGTGCGGGCGATGTACCCGCTGTCCGTGAACATGAGCCGGCCGGCTATCTCGGCCAGTGTGCTGATTGTCCAGGGATTCTGCCGCTGCCGGATGCTGGCGCAGAGATCCCGGTTGCCGGTCACGGCATAGCCCAGCCGCAGGCCGGGCGCCGCGAAAAACTTGGATGTGCCGCGAAGCACCAACAGGTTGGAGTAGTATACGGTCAGCGGGATGGAGGAGATCTTTGCCTCGGGCTCGGTGAATTCCACATAGGTCTCATCCACCATGACGAAGACGCCGTGCTGCATGCAGGCATCCAGAATACGCCGCATGGAGGAGCGGGAGAGCGCCGTGGAGGTGGGGTTGTTCGGGTTGCAGAGCACGATCAGGTCCAGGTCATCCGAAAGCCGGCTGCAGAAATCGTCAACATCCATGACAAATTCCTGCTCTTCCCGTAGCCTGTAATAGACCGTGTGACCGCCTGCCAGGGAAATCTCGCGCTCATATTCGGAATAGGTCGGCCCCAGAATGAGTGCCTTTTTGGGCCGTATGCACTGGATTGCCAGGGAGATCAGCTCGGTGGAGCCGTTTCCTACAATGACCTGCTCCGGCCCGCAGCCGGTATAGGAGGCGATGCAGCGCCGAAGGGCCGTGTATTCCCGGTCCGGGTAAGTGGTAATGGCGTCCAGCTGTTCTGCGAGCGACGCGCGCAGCTGATCGGAAATTCCCAGGGGGTTGACATTCGCGGAAAAGCTGATGATGGATTCCCGCGGAATATGATAGACAGCTTCGATGGTTTCCAGGTCGCTTCCGTGAAAGTGGTCTTTGTGGTTCAGCATGGGCTAAGATCCTTCCTTGAACATCTTTATGCGGGAGAGTATAATGTACTCTGAATTATTATGTAGTGTATCAACCTGAGTCTAATCCGTTCGGTCGGATTCGTCAAGGAGACAGGGGACATAACATGAGAGCTGTGACAAAAGCCGGCTTCGTACACGAGCTGCCGGATCTGATCATATCGGAACAGACTTTTGATTTCCGGATTCCGGAAGGAGAACAGAGGACGGTCTCTTTCAGCGTCAGGGCGTCTGACGACAGCCGGATCCGCGGGACGCTGTCTTCCTGCTGTCAGCGTCTGGTTCCGGCGGTCAGGGAGTTCGCCGGCACATCCTGTGAGCTGCGCTTCCTGATCGATACGAGAGGGCTGCGGGCGGGAGAACATATGGAAGGCGCGCTGCTGCTGACGTGCGGCCTCGGCGAGAAGGAGGTGCCTGTCAGCGCTGAGATTCTGCCCGTGTCAGGGGAGAATTTTGACCCGCAGGTACAGACACTGGATGATTTTGCGCAGCTGTGCAGGAAAAGCATGCGGGAAGGCTTCCGTCTGTTTACGGATCCGGCTTTTCCCGGTATTCTGAACGGAAAAAACAGGCCCTATCTGGCACTGTACAGAGGGATGTCCCACAATCCGGTGACCTACCAGCACCTGGAGGAATTCCTGGTCTCGTCCGGAAAGAAAGAAGAAATCAGCATCACGCTGGACAAGCAGAAGAAATCCTTTTTCGGACTGGAGACATCACAGAAGGATACACTGTATCTGTATAAAAATACATGGGGATACGTCCGCCTGGAGGTGGAAACGGAAGGGGATTTCCTGGAGGCAGGCAGAACGGCCGTTACCACGGATGATTTTATCGGAAAGGTATGCCCCCTGGAGTATGTCGTGCGCAGAGACCGGATTGCCGGCGGGCGCTCAGAGGGACGCATACGGATCCGCGGACCTCACCAGGAGCTGGTGTGTGAAATCGAGGTGTCCCCGCAGGCAGAAGAGGATATCCTGTCAGAGGCTGTCAGGAACAGACGGATGTCCTGGATCCTGAGAGACTATCTGGCTCTGCGTATGCACAGAAAAGATTACCCATCCTTCCTGGAAGGGGCAGCGATGACGGCCCGCGAGATGATGAATGACGATCCGGACGACACTGCCGCGGCTCTGTGCATGGCGTTCCTGCAGTGGTCCGCCGAGGAGAACGCGGGCGCGATCGAGACACTGTGGCCCTGGCATGCCGGGGAAAAAAAGCTGCACGGGCCGGAGGAAAAAGCGGCCTGCCTCTACCTGTCGAAAATGACCGGGCTTCTCCCGGAGGAAAACAGGGATATCCTGCCGGCCCTGGAGCGGTACCTGGCGAAGAAACCCTCCAGTTACCTGCTGCACTATCTGGTCTGGCGGGAAGCGGGAGAGGATCTGTCAGGCGCCGGGCGCATGGCGGAGCTGGAGGCGTGCTATGAGCAGGGCTGCGCCAGCCCGTTTCTCTATCACGATGCCTGGAAGCTGCTGACAGAGGAGGAAGCGCTGCTCAGAAGGCTGTCGCCTTTCATGATCCGGGTACTTTCCTTCGGCTGCAGGGCACATCTCATGACAGAAGGGCTGCTCCTGCGAACCGCGTTTCTGTCGGCAAACCTGAAACAGTGGTCGGGTCCTGTCTACAGGATCCTTGAGCGGGGATATGAAGAGTATCCGTCAGATGAAGTCCTGGAGGCCATCTGCAAGCTGGTGATACGGGGAGAGCCGGTGAAGCCGGCGTATTTCCGGTGGTATGACCTGGCGCTGCAGAAGGATCTGCGCATCACCCGGCTGTACGAGTATTATCTGGAGACCTTCCCGGATGGCGCCGACGCGGAGCTGCCCCTGCAGGTCCGCATGTACTTCACGCGCAACCCGATTCCGGGAGAGAAAAAAAGAGCCCTGCTGTATGCCAGCATCGTAAAGCACAGAGAAGAGGATATGACGGGGTATCTCAATTATGCCCGGCAGATCCGCTCCTTTGCGGTGGAGGGGATACGCCGCGGGAAAATAGACGAGAATTACGCTGTCATCTATGAACAGTTCCTGTCCCGGCCCGAGACAAAGGAAACCGCTGAGCTTCTGTCCCGGGTGCTCTTCACACACCGGTTCACCTGCAGCGACAGGAGAATCCGGCGGGTTGTCGTATGCCACCAGGCCATGCGGGAGGAAGAATACTACCCTGTGACGGACGGCACGGCCTGGCCGTGTCTGTATACAGAAGACGCGTGCGTCCTTCTGGAGGATGACAGGCACCGGCGGTTTGCCACGACGATCCCCTATACCCTGACGCCCCTTCTGGGGGACCGCCATCTCGCGCGGCTCTGCATGGACCTGGGGTCCGAGCATCCCGGCCTGATGCTGTCTGTGTGCCGGGAAAAAGCATATCAGATGGAACTGAGCGCGCACAACCTGGGGGATTACAGAAAAGCTGCCGCCTGCGGCGCTTTTACGGATGAATACCGCATGACGCTGCGCAGGAAGCTGACCGAGTTCATTCTGGACCATCCTGATGAACCGGTGTGCGCAGACTGTATCTCCGCGGATGATGTGGATGCCTGGGCGGCTGCTGACAGAAACGGCACTGCTGAGATCCTGATCCGGGAGGAGAGATATGAAGAGGCCTGTCATGTGCTTGGCGCCTATGGCTGCGAGGGGATGGACCCCACTCTTCTGATGCGTCTGGTCAGCCGTCTGATCCTGCGCCGCGAATTTGCCGGCGACAGGATGCTGACAGCCCTTACCTGGCAGGTGTTTGACTCCGACAGGTATGATGAGGTTATGCTGGTTTATCTGCGGGATCATTTCGACGGCTCTCTCTTTGATCTCGAGAGGCTCTGGGAGAAGGTCCGCGGCTTCCAGCTGGAGTCTGTGCGGCTGGAAGAGAAGATTCTGCAGCGCGCCATTGATGTGCACAGTTTCCCCGTGGAAGAGACCGACATCCTCCGCAGCTGCATACGGCAGCGGGGAAAACAGAGCGTCATCTGCCGTTTCCTGGAGTATCTCTGCGCATGGTATTTTCTTGGCGGGCGCAGCACGGACGCGGAGATTTTTGACTGGACAGAGCGGGAGCTCCTCCTGGGAGCGGAACTGGACGAGGTGTGCAGTCTGGCGCTGCTGAAGCACTGGTCGGAGACGGGCGATCCTGTGACAGGCGCCAGAGAAGACCTGTGCAGGCGGCTGCTTGAGCAGGAAAACCGCCTGGGACGCCGGTTTGCCTTTTACAGCGGCCTTCCCTCGCGGCTGACACAGGCCTGGCAGATTGAGGATAAGCTGTTCGTACAGACACAGATGAACCCATCCAGCCGTGTGATCCTGCACTACAGGAGAACAGAAGCGGGCATGGAGCCGCAGGACTGGGTCAGCGAGCCCATGCGCAATGTATATGAGGGAATCTTTGTCAAGGAATTCCTGCTGTTTTACGGAGAGACGATTGTCTGGTACATGAGCGTTCACGAGAACGGAGAGTTCCGCCGGACGGAGGAAGAAAACTATACCATGACAGACGCAGGCACAGAGGGAACGACGAAATACCGTCTGCTGAACCGCATGCTGGAAGCCAGTGAGAGAAAAGATGATCTCTGCCTGCGGAAGACGGCAGAGCAGTACCTGCTGCAGAGCAGGTGTACGGCTGAACTGATGGAGATGCTGTAGAAAGGACGTGTCTTATATGAGTGTGCGACGTTTCGCAGCCGGCATCGACCTGAACCGCGATGAGACGCAGATCTGCTGGTATGATCCGGAAAAAGACGAGACATTCGCGGCGCCGATGAAGATCGGCAATGAGCCGGTCTCTTTCCGGGATATCCTGGATGATCTGGACGAACTGCAGGAAGACCTGCAGACTGCAGGGGAAGACGAAGAACCGAACAGGAAGCTGCGCCGGCTTTACGAGCTGTCAGCGGATATCTTCCGGCAGGCACTGGCGACGCTGGGGATCTCGGATCCGTCCAGGCAGCTGCAGGGTCTGGTGATCACTGCCCCGGACCTTACGCTGCCCCTGATCGGCCTGATCCGCGAAGTATACAGCAGACTGGGTCTGGACGGAGAGAGGGCTTTCCTGCAGGATTACAGAGAGAGCTTTTTTTATCACACCTTTTATCAGAGAAAGGAACTGCATTCCCGAAAAGCAGGCCTGTTCCATTTCCACGGATCAGAGGTCTCCTTCCTGTCGCTGTCGCAGAACCTGCAGACGAGACCTGTCACTGTGTCCTGTCAGGAAGGCCGTTCTGTCCGGCTGGGAGAAGACGCTGCCAGCTGGGACAGCCTGTTCTGCGGCCTGGTGCGGGATTCGTTGAAAAATGACCTGTATTCAGGAATCTTCATTATGGGAGATGTCTACGAGCAGGATCTGATGCCTCGGGCAACCGCGCTGCTGTGCAGCGGGGGGAGAAAAGTATTTGTCGTGGACCGGCTGTTCGCCAGGGGCGCCTGCTACGCAGCCAGAGAGAAGACAATAGAAGAGGTCCTGGAGGGCGTTCTCTATCTGGGAGAGGATCTGGTTCGCAGCAATATCGGTATGGAGATGGTTGTGCAGGGAAGCAGGACCTGGTATCCGGTTGTTTCAGCCGGCGTCAGCTGGTATGAGGCAGGGACTTCATTTTCCTGTCTCCTGGAGGACGGCACTGACCTGGTTTTTCTCATCAGCAGTCTTGACGGCAGCTCCCGCAGGGAGGAAAGCATAGAGCTGACCGGATTGCCGGAGCGGCCGCCGAAAACGACCAGGCTGGAGGTGTCCCTGTGCTTTACTTCACCTGACAGATGCACGGTTGAAGTCAGGGATGCCGGTTTCGGTGATCTCTTTCCGTCATGCGGGAAGATCTGGCGCAAGGAGTGGGAGGACTTATGAGTACGGTTATCCTATGTCAGACAAGGAAGGCACAGCAGCCGTTTTATGTAAATGATACCGGCATGAATCTGTATTCCGCAGAAGAACTGTGCTATTTCATGGAGCATAACCTTCCGCTGCTGGACCGCGTTTTTTTCGCCGAGCCGCTGCAGGAGTGGCTCCGCGCCGAGCTGGGCCTGGACAGGCTGGCGGACAGGCTGCATGAGCGGTGTGAGGCAGAGGAACTGCCGCATCTGGAGGAGCTGGCCCTGCCTGTGTTTGATGAGATCAGCTGGCTGACGGCGGAGGAGAAGACGGAAATCCTCCGACAGCTGCAGGAACTGGAGAATCTGCCGGTGCCGGAGAGAGAAAAACTGCGGGCTGACAGCCTGACGGGATACCGCCGGTATATGCTGGCGATCCGCCTGTACCGGGATATCCTGCAGCTCGCGGGCGAAAACAGCCCGGTTACGGGGAAGGTATGGCACAATATGGGCGTCGCCTACGCCGGGATGTTTCAGATGGAGGAGGCCTGTGACTGCTTCCGCAAAGCCTGGGAAGCCGAAAAGAGCGACGTCTCCCTCCGATGCCTGCTATGCTGCAGCGCGCTGCACGGCGGACAGGAGGAATTTGACAGGACGGCAGATGACTGCGGCGCAGACATGGAATTCCGTACGGAGCTGGAAGACGCAATAGAAGCCCTGAAGAAGCGGGAAATGCCCGCAGATCCGGAAGCCGCGCTGCGCGGCTGGGTGCGGGAATATCATCTGGAGACCGGACTCTGAGCAGACAGAACACAAGTAATACGTAATTTGAAAGAATATAAAAACAAGATATGAGCAGTACTGAGAAAAAAAGATTCCCGAAGAAAAAAATCGCGGCAGCAGTGGTCATTCTGGCCCTGCTGTCTCTTGTCAGCGGCTGTATATGGTCAGTCCGGCGCGGCATGAACCAGATGCAGGCCATGCTCGCGGATACGGCGGACCAGACGGAAGCGCGGCGCGGCACGATCCTGAGCACAGTGCACGGCAGCGGCACGCTGGCCGTGGCGGAGGTGGCCGAGGTCCGCGCGCCTTCAGGCATTGAGGTGGAAGAGGTCTTCTTTGAGACCGGAGATACGGTGCAGAAGGGAGATGTTCTGGCCAGACTCAGCGGCAAATCGATTCTGCAGGCACTGATCCGCATCGAGAGTGACGTGAAGACCATCGATGACACCGTTGAGGAGGACAAAGACCTCACGGACTACAAAAAGGAAGAACTGCAGCTGGAGAAAGAAGAGCTGCTGCAGTACAAAGAAGACCTGGAGCAGCTCCGGAAAAACCCTGTCATCATCTCCGACGCGGAGGGCGTAATTGACCAGCTGTACCTGACAGAGGGCGCGGTGATCTCCGGGCAGTCCGGATCAGCAGCCGCGGGGGGACAGACTGATACGGGCGCACTGTCCCAGATGATGCAGAACTTTTCATCGGCAGGGATGGTCTCTGCTGATGTCACAGCTCCTGCCGCGGCGCGCACCGCATTTGAAGGGCAGGAAGCAGACATCCCTGACATCCCGCAGGGGATTCTCCTGTCTGATGTCACCGTGACAGAAGAAGAGGCTGCGCCGGAAGAAATTATACCGGAAGCAGCGGAAGAGCCGGTACCCGTTATAGAGGAAGAGCCGGTACCTGTTACAGAAGAAGAGCCTGTCATTCAGGAAGAACCGGTCTCCGCAGCCCAGGGTGCAGTACAGCCGGCAGCAGCACCGGCAGCGGAAGAACAGCAGGTCACAGAGGAAAATGCTGCCGCGCCCGGGGAGGGCGCAGCGGCGGAACCGGCCGGCGGGGAAGAGACAGAAGCTGTTTATGAGACAGAAGAAACAGCCCCGGCAGAGATAGATACGGAAGCACTTCGGAAAGCAGGGGAAGAGAACCTGGAATTGTTCAGAGTGCAGGCGGCTGGCGGATCCGGGGAAACTGAATCGGCCATACAGGCCCTTGGCAGGGCACTTCAGAGCGGGACCGGTACAGAAATTCCCACCACCCTGATCCTGCAGGTGCTCAACAGCCTGGCATCTGTCCCGCTGACGGCAGGCGGCACGCCGGTGACAAATCTGGCCGACAGCGCCTTTTTTATGAATGACTATTACACCTCCGAGATTTCCTGGAACCCCGCGGACGCCGCCTTTGTAAACGGCGTGACATACAGGGCCGCATTTGTCCTGAAGGCGAAGGACGGATATGTGTTCGGCCCGCTGCCGGACCCGCTGCCTTCCGGGATCGAGACGGGCAGTATCAGTGAGGATGGGAAAACGGCCTCCGTGACCGTCGTCTTTCCGGCAGTCACGACTGTGATTCCCGCCGCAGCACCTATTCTGAAGGTGATGACTGGCCTGGCTTCAGCGACACCGGTTCCGGGCGCGGCACCGGCCGCGTCTCTGTCTGACACGGAATTCTATTCGACGCAGATTGCCTGGGAGCCGGCGGACAGCGTTTTTGCCGAGGGCACTGCCTATAAGGCGGCCTTTGAGATGACAGCAAAAGACGGTTATGTATTTGAGGCGCTGCCGGCCGGATACGGCGGCATATCCGACCAGCTTCAGATCAGCCGCAGCGAAGACGGAAAGAAAATGACGGTAACTGTTCAGTTCCCGGAGGCTGTCTCCGGAGAAAAGGAGCTGGCTGCGTTCAGACAGACTGTCCTGCAGGAACTGCAGGGAATGGCAGGAGCCGTATCAGGTGAGCTCGGCAGGCAGATCAGCCGGCTGTCATCTGAAGCACTGGGATCGCTGCCCGGCCTGTCCTCCCTTGGCAGCCTGGCAGGGCTGGGCGCACTGGGATCTCTCGGGTCACTGGGCTCACTGGGAGGTCTTTCTCTGGATATGGATGAGTATTCCGGACTGGCAGCAGCCTCCGCCGGCAGCACCTACAGCTCCCGGCAGGTTGTCGTGTGTACGGTCAGCCGGATGGAGGAGGTGAAGATCACTGTCCGCGTCGACGAACAGGACATCCTGTCGGTGGAAAAAGGCCAGAAGGCGGAGCTGACGCTGGATGCGCTGGAAGGCCGGACATTTGAAGGAACGGTTACGGATGTGGCGCAGAGTGCGGAAGCTTCTTCCGGCAGCGCGAAATTTGCCGTGGAGATCACGGCGCCGATGGACCCGGATATGCGCATCGGCATGACGGCATCTGCGGACATCGCCGTGGGCGAGGCAAAAGAAGTGCTTCTGATCCCGATCCAGGCGCTGCAGCAGACAGGGGACCGGACATTCGTCTACACAGAGCAGAATCAGGATGCCACGCTCGGCGGAGAGAAAGAGGTGGAGACCGGTCTGTCTGACGGCACGGATGTACAGATACTCAGCGGCCTGAATGAGGGCGATGCCGTGTATTATGAAAAGGAATCCTACAATCCGTTCTACAGAATGACTGAAGACATGGAAGAGTACAGGCAGGGTTCGTAATGATTATATTCCGGGATGTGTCAAAAATATACCGCATGGGAGATGAGGAACTCCGCGCTCTGGACAGGGCGAACCTGCATATCCGGCAGGGAGAATTCGTCAGCATTATAGGCCCTTCAGGAAGCGGAAAATCGACCCTGATGAATATCATCGGGTGTCTCGATACGGCGGATGAGGGAGAATACCTGCTGGACGGGATGCCCATCGAGAACTATTCCGAGAGCGCGCTGGCCAGGATCCGCAGCAGAAAGATCGGGTTTATCTTCCAGAGCTTCAACCTGATCGGCAACCTGGATGCCGCCGAGAACGTAGAACTGCCCATGATCTACCAGGGCGTGGGACCTCGGGAAAGAAGAGAACGTGTCCGTGAGGCGCTCACCCGCGTACAGCTGTACGAACGCCGGCATCACAGGCCGAACCAACTTTCCGGAGGACAGCAGCAGAGAGTGGCGATCGCGAGGGCAATGGCTGCACGGCCCTCTCTGTTCCTGGCGGATGAGCCGACCGGCAATCTGGATTCTCACACCGGAGAGCAGATCATGACGCTGTTCCACGAGCTGCATGAGGCCGGAAACACCATCGTGCTGATCACGCATGATGAGGGCGTGGCTGTCCAGGCGGAGCGGAGCATCCGCATCCTGGACGGGCATGTGTTTGAGGAGGAATAAATAAGGATGATTCTGCAGTCTATGAAAATGGCGGTGAAATCCATCCGCACAAACAGGATGCGGTCTTTCCTGACGATGCTTGGCATTATCATCGGCGTTGTCGCCCTGGTCGTTCTGGTGTCTCTCGTAAGCGGCGCCAGCGGGCAGATCACGGAATCCATCAATTCCCTCGGCACGGACCTGATCAGCGTCAATATTCTGGATGATCACAACCGGCCGGTAAAGACTTCCGATCTGGAGACGCTGACAGATGACGCAAGGATCACCGCCTGCGCCCCGGTCGGACAGACCGTGCTGCAGATGACGGCAGGCTACAAAGACAAGAGGGCTACAGTATACGGCACCACCGGCGCGTATGCCTGGATCCAGAACCTGAAGGTGGCGCACGGCCGCTTTCTCATGAAGCCGGACGAAGACAACCACAGCAATGTCGTGGTGATCAATGCACAGGCAGCGAAGGACCTTTTCGGGCGGCAGGATGCTGTGGGCGAGACCCTGCGCATCGGCGGGACCAGATTTCTGGTCATCGGCGTGCTGCAGGAAGAGGATACAGCTTTTATGAGCATGATGCTGGGCCAGTACACGGTCTATATGCCGTATTCGGCTCTGGTCCGGCTGGATGCCGGCGTCGGGAGAAATATCACCAGCTTCTATGTGAAGGCGGATGCAAAGGATCTGGATGCCGTCGAGGAAGAGCTGGGCAGACGGCTGAAAAACCGCTTTGATCAGGACAGTGAGGCGTTTTTTGTATTCAATCAGTCGCAGATCGCGGATGCCATGGACGATGTCACGCACACGCTGTCCCTGCTGCTGGGCGGCATTGCAGGTATTTCCCTGCTGGTGGGCGGCATCGGCATCATGAACATCATGCTGGTTTCCGTGACAGAGCGCACCAGAGAGATCGGCATACGAAAAGCCATCGGAGCCGGACGGGGAACCATCATGCTGCAGTTTCTGATTGAAGCGCTGATGGTCAGCCTGATCGGCTGCGCCATCGGTCTGGTCGTGTCGGAGATAGCCATCATAATTATTGATATCATCGGGGATGTGTCCTACGGCATGTCGCCGCGGGTGGCCGTGCTGTCGGTCCTGTTTTCCATGGGCATCGGCGTGCTGTTCGGCATCTACCCGGCGAACAAGGCTGCGAAGAAAAAACCGATTGACGCGCTGCGCTATACAGGGTGACAGAGACAGGAGAAAAAATGCAGGAGATACGGTGTCCGCACTGCGGACAGGTTTTTCAGGTCGATGAGGCCGGATACGCCGCTATTGTCAGCCAGGTCCGCGGGAGAGAATTCCACAGGGAGCTGGAGGCGCGGCAGAAACAGTTTGAGGCGGATAAGGCTGCCGCCGTGGAGCTTGCCGTTTCCAGGGAGCGGGCCAGGGCGCAGCAGGAAGCTGCCGGCGCCGCTCTGAAGCTGCAGAAGCTGCAGAGTGAGAAGGACAGCGAAGCGGACCGGCTGCAGCGGGAAAGAAGCGCGGAGGTTTTCCGGCTTCAGAGCGAGAAGGAAGCTGCCGTCACCAGGCTGCAGATGGAGAAGGACGCGGCGCTGGCAGCAGCGCGTGCGGAGCAGGAGGAGACGCTGGAACGGCTGCGTGCCCGGGTCAGGGATCTGGAGGAGAAGGTCCGACTGGCAGATTCGGAACAGAAGCTGGCTGTCTCGGAGGAGAGAGAGAAGGGCATAAAAGCGCTGGCGGAGCGGGAGCAGTCTGTCCTGCGGCTTGAGAATTCACTGAAGCTCCGGGAGGATGAGGCAAAGCTCTCAGAGCAGAATCTGAAGGAAACCTATGAGGAAAAGCTGCGGCAGAAGGACGAGCAGATCGCGTATTACAGGGATTTCAAGACCAGACAGTCTACCAAGATGATCGGTGAGTCTCTGGAGCAGCACTGTGAGATTTCCTTCAACCGGGTCAGGGCAGCAGGATTCCAGAACGCGTATTTTGAAAAAGACAATGACGCCCGGACCGGCAGCAAGGGGGACTATATCTTCCGGGATTATGACGAGAACGGGCTGGAATATATATCCATCATGTTTGAGATGAAGAATGAGATGGATGAGACGGCCACCAAGCACAAGAACGCCGATTTTTTCAAAGAGCTGGACAAGGACCGCCGTGAGAAGGGCTGCGAATACGCCGTTCTGGTCTCCATGCTGGAGCCGGACAGTGAGCTGTACAACGAGGGAATTGTGGATGTGTCCTACCGGTATCAGAAGATGTATGTGATCCGTCCGCAGTTTTTTATCTCGCTGATCACCATCCTGCGGAATGCCGCGCAGAATTCCCTGGGATACAGAAGAGAACTGGAGCTGACCCGCAGACAGAACATTGACATTTCGCATTTTGAGGATGACCTGAAGGATTTCAAGGAGAGATTCGGCAGGAATTTCCGTCTGGCGAGCGAGAAGTTCCAGAAGGCAATCGAAGAGATCGACAAAACCATTGACCATCTGCAGAAAACAAAGCAGGCGCTGCTGTCCTCAGAGAACAACCTGCGCCTGGCAAATGACAAGGCAGAAGCCCTGTCCGTGAAAAAACTGACTGCGAAAAATCCCACCATGCGCCAGCGCTTTGAAGAACTGGTGTCCGACGGTGAAGACGAGAATGAATAATGAGGACTGCCGGGATGTTACTCCCAGAAATCCCGGGTACCCGTTTCCTGACAGAGAACCTGACGCAGGTCCATCATGGCTGTGTAATTTGGCAGGATAAAGACGGGACGGGCATCCTCCCGCATCTTTCCGACGAGGGTACGGTAGTCATCGACAATTACGGTGTGCGCGGGGTCTGCGCCGGCTTTTTGCAGACGGGCGTACAGATCCCGGGCTTTGTCGCCGCAGACGTAGAGCTGCTTCAGATGCGGGTCCGCGCACAGCTTTTCATAGTCCGCCTTTTCAATCCAGGAGATGTCCGTGCCGTCCCCGGTCCTGTTGTTCAGGCAGAGAACAGCGGTATAGTCGCTGTCAAAACCTGTCACATAGGAGAAAGCCTGGTTGCAGCCGGCGGGGTTTTTGACCAGGATCATCTGCAGCCGCGTGCCGTCCAGGTCAAAGGTTTCCAGCCGGCCGAAAGAGGAGCGCACGCTGGAAAGAGAGCGCAAAGCGTCTTCGGCAGGCAGACCCAGCGCCTTCACAGCAGCCGTGGCCGCAGCCGCATTGTAGATGTTGTATACCGCAGGGAGGGAAATGTGTACTTCCTGCGGTATTTCGTCCGCTTTTATATGCACCACGCTGCCGTCAGCGGTTTTCCGGTCGACGGAGACGACGGCTACATCCGGCTGCTGCCGGCAGTATCCGCATTTCGGGCAGCGGAAGCCGCCCAGATGCGCATAGACATGGTAGTCATACACGTACTCGCTGCCGCACCGCGGACAGACGCCTGCATCAGACAGGTCAATGCTGCCCTGCTGTCCCGCAGAGGCATCAAGCCCGTACCACACGACACGGTTCGGCACGCCCAGGGAGAGGGAGGCAGACAGCGGCTCCTCTGCATTCAGGACAAGCGCCGCGTCAGGACTGCGTTTTACACCGGTCCGGATCTCTTTCAGCGTATTTCCGACACCGCCATACCGGTCTACCTGATCGCTGAACAGGTTGGTTACCACAATGACCGCAGGACGGAGAAACGGAACAGCCTGCTTCAGGGCAGCTTCGTCACATTCCAGGACAGCGTAGGGATGCCGTGCCCTGCCGCGCCAGTCCGCGGCGCAGATCAGGTCGCCGGCCATTCCGTGAAGCAGGTTGGCGCCCGAGCGGTTCAGCAGACAGTCATGCCCGGAAGAAGAAAGGGCATGCTCGATCATGTTGCAGGTGGTCGTTTTTCCATTGGTGCCGGTCACAACTACGATCTGCATTCCTTCGGATACGGCGGCCAGGATGTTTTTTGACACCTTCATGGCGGCAATCCCGGGGAGGGCGGTGCCGCCCCTGCCGGTCCGCCGCAGAATCGTCCTTGTCAGCTTGCATACAGCCACGGCGAGGATTGTCTGAATCGGGTTTGGTTTCTTCATGCGCAGGTTATTCCTCATACAGGTGCAGGGCCTCGTGCAGAAGGTCATTGCCCTTGCCGAATTCGGCGGCTGCCTCACGGATCTTTGCGGCGGCAGCTGTCTTGCCGTCAGCTTCTATCTGAGAAGCCATCTCCAGAAGCTCATTGGTGTGCTGTACATTGTGATCATACATATAGGACAGAAGGGCCAGAGACTTGTCGCCGGAGGCGCCGCCGTGATGGTGGTGGTGCTCATGGCCGTGCTCATGGCCGTGTTCGTGGCCGTGCTCATGTTCATGGTCATGTCCGCCGTGCGGGATCGGGTTTCCGTTTTCGTCTTTCAGGATATGCATTACAGTTACCTCCTTTATGGTTTCCTGTTTTTCTCTATGAGTATAGTTGGTTTCACGGGGAGATGCAAGATGTGTTTCTGCAGGGGCGGGGACGTACGCACAGATACGGATATCGCAGCGCCCTAAGGTCTCCGCTCCGCTCCGGTCGGCGCTAAGCGAACGTCCACTGGACGTTCAGCGCCCTCGTAAGCAAGAAACTCTAAGGCTTTCATGCGCTTCCTTCGGCTTTTCAGGGTAATTAAGGCGTTCTCACTTCGAGTTTTCATGAATGACCAACGATTGTGCTGTGAGCCGCCGTTCACGGAGCGAAAGCCCCTGAAAGCTAAGAGTTTCTAAGCTTCCTGCGGAAAACGGGCTTATGCGATGTCCGTATCTGTGCGTACTGTACCCTGGAGAAATCTCCTGATGTCAGATGCAAATACTTCGCCAGTTTAAAGATACATTGATACAGGCAGCAGTCTGAGGCGGGGCTTCCTGTCTGAAGGACTGCGTTGGAGCAAGCGTTTACAGCCGCAGGGTTTCAGTAAGACTCGAAGAAGGGGCGAGATCGGGCATTCCTCTGCCCGATCGAGAGCGAGACGGAGAAGTTTTCATCAGGAAAACTTCGGAGTTTCGAGCGGTACCCTGCGCAGAGACTTGCTGAAACCTGTGCGGCTGTCCGCGAAGCGACCGCAGAATGAGGACAGAAAGCCCCGCCTCACACTGCGTCCGTCAGTGAAACTCTAAAAAACACACATAATGAATGAAAGGAGCACTCTCCCCTATGTCCTACCGTCTCCACGAAATCACCGACCTGACCATCCCCGCTCTGGACATGCTCTGCCGCATGTCCGAGACGCAGCTTCTGCGCGCGGAGGAGCCGCGCCCGGGCTACTTTATCGCAGAGAGTCCCCGCGTGATGGTGCGGGCGCTCAGGGCCGGCTATGAGCCGGTGTCACTCCTGGCGGAGAAGGGCCTGGCCGAATCGGCTGCAGCCCTGGCGGCGAAGAACGAGGCGCAGCCGGGGTGGGAGCCGGATGACTCCAGAGAGGAACAGCTGGCGTATGTTCTGCTCAGCTGTCCGGCTCTCCCGGTGTACGCAGCCGGGATCGATGTGCTGAACGCGCTGACCGGCTTTCCGCTGACGCTGGGGGCGCTCTGTGCCATGCGGCGCAGAGTTCTGCCTTCTGTCGAAGAAATATGCGCGGGCGCCGGAAGAATTGCAGTGCTGGAGAGCGTTGTCAATCCCACGAATGTCGGTGCCATTTTCCGCTCCGCCGCGGCTCTCGGGATGGATGCGGTCCTGCTGACCGCGGCCTGCTGTGATCCGCTTTACCGCAGGGCGATCCGCGTCAGTATGGGAACGGTTTTCCAGATTCCCTGGACGTGGATCGGGAGGAAGCAGAGGGATTGGGATGTGACCATGCTCCAGCGGTATGGCTTCCGGACGGCCGCGATGGCGCTCGATGAACGCGCGGTGTGCATTGACGATCCGGCAGTGGCCGGAGAGGAAAGGCTGGCGGTCATCCTCGGCACGGAGGGCGAGGGTCTGGAGCGGAATACGATAGAAAACAGTGACCATCTCGTCAGAATCCCCATGGGGCACGGCGTGGATTCCCTGAATGTGGCTGCCGCCAGCGCCGTGGCGTTCTGGGCGCTGCGCAAGAAATAAAAAATGCCAGGGCCAGAGCCCCGGCATAACATTCGTTATTCTTTTCCAAGGTTTTTCATCTCCCGGATCAGCAGGGTGCTGCACAGGATGACGGAAAACAGGTCTGAGATCGGGTAGCACATCATGACGCCCCGGATGCCGAAGAACTTTGGCATGATCAGCAGAAGCGGCACCATGAAGAGAAGGGATCTCGACAGAGAGATGATGATGGAGTGCCGCGGTTTTCCGACCGCCTGGAAATAGACGCCGGCCGTCATCTGGATGCCGAGGATGAAGATCAGGATCGTCATGGTCCGGATCGCCATCACGGCAAAGGTGTTGTACAGGGCGTCTTCCTGGCCGAAGATCGAGATAAACTGCTGCGGGAAAAGCTGCAGCATGGCCGTTCCGATCAGGCCGATTACAGTGCCTGCAATCATGGAAGTCTTGATCAGCTGCCTTACGCGGTCGTATTTTCTGGCGCCGTAATTATAGCTGTATACCGGCTGGGAACCTACGACAAGGCCCATGATGACAGAAACCATCAGGCCGTTGATTTTCATCACGATGCCGAAGACGGTCAGCGGGATTTCCGCCCCGAATTCTGACATGGCGCCGTAGCGGATGGCCTGCTGGTTCAGCAGGACCTGTGTGACGAGCATGGCTGCCTGCGTGATAAAGGATGAAAAGCCTACGGCAAGGATGTTCGGTATTATGCCGGTATCCAGACGGAGATAATCGCGCCGCATGTGCAGGGTCTTCATCTTCGGAAGATACATGAGATTGATGATCATTGTCAGCAGCTGTCCCAGTATGGTGGCCAGCGCCGCGCCCTGCACGCCCATATTCAGCGGAAATACAAAGATATAGTCAAACAGGATGTTGAAGAAGCAGCCGGCAAGCATGGCCTTCATGGTATAGGAAGGATTGCCGTCAGCGCGGATCATGTCGCTGGAAAGTATGCCGATCGTCGTGAACGGCACGCCGATGATGTAGATTCTGGCGTAGGGGATGGCATAGGGCATGACCAGATCGGTGGCGCCGAACAGCTTCAGCATCGGGATCAGAAGGATCTCACCCAGAAGAAACAGGGTAATGCTCGCCGCAAATGCCAGCACAAAGCCGGTGTTCATGGTGCGGTCTGCCTTTTCCTGGTCTCTGCGGCCCAGATTCAGTCCGCAGTTCGCGGCGGTACCGACGGCGATCATCAGGGAGATGGCCATGCTGACCGTAACGAAGGGGAATGTGACGTTGGTGGCCGCGTTGCCCAGATAGCCGACGCGCTGGCCTATAAAAACCTGGTCTACAAGGTTGTAAACGGAATTCACGAACATGGAGACGATGGATGGGATGCCAAACTGAAGCATCAGTCTCGGAATCGGCTTTGTGCCGAGCATGTTTTCCTGCATGGGGTTGTCCTGTGTCATCTGTGCCATAAACTCATCCTTTCATCGTGCGCTGATTCGGCTCTGCCGGCACCTGTTCCGGAAGGGCCGGATCGATACCGTGCTTTCAATAATACGTCCGCCATATGGAGGATGCAAGCCTTTTTTTCACTTTTTGCGCATGCGGGGCTCCTTTGCTCCGGCGCCTGCTCCCGGGCAAGGAAGGTATGGAAAAGAAAATCGCCTTGTGATATATAATATATATGAAGAATGTACGATCAGACAAAAGAGGCGCCTGAAGGACATGACGGGAGGACAACGGCTGAAATATCCGGATAACCGGGCCATGATCACATACTTCCTGCGGGGCAGCAGGAGGTATTTTTTGCTGAGCATGTGTATGGCTGTCCTGGTGGCGGCTGCGGATATGCTCAGCCCGAAGATCATCGAATATACGGTAGATTCTGTCATAGGAAGCAAGCCTCTGGCGGCGCCTGGCTGGGTTCGGAGTCTGGTGCGTATGGCCGGCGGTACGGCGTACCTGCGGGAACATCTGTACCTGGCTGCCGCGGTGCTGGCGCTCTCTGCTCTGACAGCCGCGGTTTTCCGGTATCTGTTCCGCCTGATGAATGCGAAAGGGGCTGAACAGCTGGTCCGCCGTATGCGGGATTCTCTGTACAGTCACATACTGGATCTTCCTTATGCCTGGTTTGGGACGAACCATACCGGTGAGATCATCCAGCGGTGCACTTCGGATGTGGAGACTGTCAAGACATTTGTGTCCGAGCAGCTGACGTCTCTGTTCCAGGTCACGGTCCTGATCGGGCTGTCAATGTATTTCATGACAGGCATTCATCTGGGAATGGCAGCCGTCGAGGCGGTATTTATCCCGTTGGTCGTGCTGTCCTCTGCGGTATTTTACGGGATCGTGGGCAGCTCATTTCAAAAGGTTGACGAGACCGAGGCAGAACTGTCCGGAATCGTTCAGGAAAACCTGACGGGCGTACGGGTTGTGCGTGCCTTCGGAAGGGAGGCATTCGAACGGGACCGTTTTCTGAAGAAAAATGAGACATACACGGGTCTGTGGATCCGGCTGATGCGCCACCTGTCTGCTTTCTGGGTGGCCGGAGAGACCCTGTCTCTGTTCCGGAACCTGACCATGGCCGCGCTGGGCGCCGTTTTCTGCATCCGGGGCACTCTGACGGCCGGAGAGTATCTGGCATTTATTTCATACAACGCGCTGATCACAACGCCTGTGCGCAGGCTGGGCCGGATGATCATGGAGATGAGCAAGGCAGGTGTGTCAGTCGGCAGGATCCGTGAAATCATGAACGCGCTGCCGGAGACGGACCCGGCAGGGGAGGAAACACTGCCGGAGGGAGATGTCTGTTTCAAAGATGTCACTTTTGCGTATCCGGGCAGTTCCGAACCCGTTCTGCAGAATATCAGTCTGACTGTCCCGGCAGGCACGACGGTTGGCATTCTGGGGCTGACGGGGTCCGGAAAATCCACGCTTCTCCATCTCCTGGACCGGCTGTATGAACTGCCGGAAGAAGGGGGAAGCATTACCATCGGGGGAAGGGATATCCGCCGGGTCAGCCGGCGCGCACTGCGGCGGAGCATCGGCCTGGTCCTGCAGGAGCCGTTTCTGTTTTCC
>CAMODP010000001.1 GCA_946611445.1 uncultured Eubacterium sp. | reverse complement strand
CGTCCACGCTGCTGCGGTTCCGTCATCTGCTGGAAAAACACGGGCTGGATAAAAGGATCAGCCTGGATCTCGATGCCCGGCTGAGAAAAGCCGGTCTGATCCTGCACACCGGCGTGCTGTCAGACGCGTCGCTGTGGAAGGCGGGAGAGGCGGAATAAGCGGAGGCAGGGGTCAGAATCTGCCTCCTGTACACAGTCAGGCTATTGTATAGAAGAATGGAGACAGGGGTCTGACCCCTGTCTCCTGGCCCTGTCTCCTGAGCAGATCTGCGCCCGCGCATTTCCGCAGTGGATACGGAGAAGCGGATGTGATACAATGATGATGCCGGAGTCAGAGGGCCCTGCATGCATGGCCGGCTCAGTTCCGGCGGACCGCAGCAGTATCTGAATACCGGGGAGTGATCCGCATGCGTCTGTTTGTAGCTGTCACAATATCTGATGAACTGAAGAAGACGATTACGGCTAGTCTGCATGACCTGAAAAAGCAGGGCGTGAAGGGCAGCTATGTGCCGCTGCAGAACCTGCATCTGACACTGGCCTTTATCGGGGAGACACGGGAATCGGAAAAAATAAAGGAAGCGCTGAGGACAGTTCAGTACAAGCCTTTCCGACTGTCGCTCTCGGAGATGGGAACCTTCGGGGATCTGCTGTGGATCGGGATGAAGGGCAAGCAGGGTCTGACCGGCGTCGTGCGGGATGTGCGGAAGGCGCTGGATGAGGCCGGGATTCCGTATGACGGCCAGAAATTTGTGCCGCACATCACGGTGATCCGGAAAATGTCCGGCAAATGGCAGTCGGTGCCGGCACCGAAGGGCGATATGATGGTGAAAAAGATATCCCTGATGAAATCAGAACAAAAAGACGGGAAACAGGTATATACGGAGATTTTTTCTTTTTAATCAATAAAGAAGACATGTAAGAAACCGGAAAGAATCACACAGGAGGAATCGGTTATGGTACGTAAAGAGAGTTTTGAAGTGCGGACCGGAATGGGAAACGGCACAGGCAAGGGTGAGGCGTATGTGTGCGAATTTGTGAGCAAAGAGGAGCTTCACGGACATGGAAGGCTGTTCGCGAAGATTGTTCTGCCGCCCGGCTCGACCATCGGCTGGCACACCCATGAGCATGAGACAGAGCCCTACTATATCCTGTACGGAGAGGGCGATTTTCACGATACGGACGGTTCGGTGGTCAAGGTACATGCGGGCGATATCTGCACGATCGGCTTCGGCGGCTCCCACGCGCTGGAAAACAACAGCACAGAGGATCTGGCTCTTATAGCGCTGATTTACAACGAGTAAGTTACGGCAGCCAGACAATCCGGAGGATGAACGGACATGAGCAAGAACGGCAGGAACCGGAAGAATCCGAAAACCAGGCTGGACCTGATTCTGTCTGTCGTCAGCATCGGCATGATGATAGCGATGATGGTGCTGGACGAACTGGACAGGAGGAAAAAACCGCCGGTTGTTTTCCCGGAAGTGGACCCCGATGAGACCAGGGAGGAAGTCCGGGAAGAGATGCAGGCAAAAGAAGAGGAAGCGCTCAGGGAAGAGCTTCCGGTGTAAGATACAGAAAACAGGAAGCTGTTGTGAAAACACTGCGGAACGGGGGTGACTTTACCATGGCGTCAAAACTGGGAACACTGATAAAGGAGGGCCGCGCGGCAAAGGGCTGGACACAGGCACAGCTCGCCGCAAAGGTCAAAGGCCTGTCTGCTTCGGATATCGGCCGTGTTGAACGGGGAGAGAAGATACCGGAGACCGAGCAGATCAAACTGATCGCGAAGGCGCTGGGCGTCACACAGACCTCGCTGCTGACTGCCGCAAAAGGGAAGACGTCCGGCGGCAAAACCACATCGGCAAAGACCGGAAGCGGCAAGACCTCTTCGGCAAAGAGCGGCGGAAAAACGTCTTCCGCGAAGACCGGCAGCGGCAAAACTGCCGCGGCAAAGACGTCAGTCTCTGTTACGGCAGCGGAAAAGAAGCTGCTGCAGCAGTATCGCAAGGCAGATGATCTGACGAAAAAGGCTGTAGACAACATCCTTGCGGCAGTGGTGCCTTCTTCCGGGAAGAGTGAAGCAGGCGGAGACCTTCTGAATTCGCTGCTCGGGAATGTCCTGGAGCAGCTGATGGGAAAAAAGTGACAGTATATTGTAGGAGCATTTACAGATGACAAAGGAACAGGAGGCGTGGCAGTTCACAGGGGAAGGTCAGTGGCAGACGGCAGACGGGCGTTTTACTATTGTCGAGAGCCAGAGCGGGGAATATCATCATCTGGTTGACAACCAGCGTCTGCGCAACAGCAAGACCTTCAAGACCTTTGCGGAATGCGACGAATATGCCGGGCAGATCCGGAACGGACTGGAAGTCCCCCCGGCAGCCAGGAAAACACGCCGGAATGAAGAAGAGACGAATGAACACGGCGGCCGCCAGGCGGGCGGACAGAGTGCGGAACATGCAGCCGGCCAGAACAGGAAACAGGATGCGCGTACGGGCAGACACGGCGCCCAGGATGAACGCCGCAGCGACCGCGCGGAGCGCGGAACCGGCAGCCGGAGAGGCCGGCATCAGGAAAAAGATTCCGGGAAAGAATCCGCCCGCACACAGAACGCTGGGACCAGAGAGCCCGCTGACAACAGCGGACAGCAGGAAAAACCGCCGCGCCGGAGGAGGCATCACCGGAAGAGCGGCCCTGCGCAGGGACAGGCGGATCCCGGCTGAGAAGACTGCGGCGCAGGCATACCCGGACTTGAACACAGCTGTGAAGTATCTGTGTGAGACAGGAGGTGGCGCATAGATGAGTACAGACAGCCGCATGGATTTCAAATGCCCGAACTGCGGCGGCACAATGGCCTTCGATCCCGCGTCAGGGAAGCTGAAGTGTGATTACTGTGATTCGGTTTTTTCGGAAGAAGAAGTAAGCCGCAGGGAAGCGGAACAGCAGCGGCAGCAGCAGGACAGAGAGAGCGGCGGCTGGCAGCAGGATGCCGGGGCCATGCGGGCGTATTCCTGTTCCTCCTGCGGCGCCGAGCTGCTTGCGGATGACAATACGGCTGTGCTCTGCTGCCCGTACTGCGGCAGCAGCACCGTCGTGACAGCACAGTTTTCCGGCGCGATCCGTCCGGATTATGTGATTCCCTTTGCCTTTACCAAACAGCAGGCGGTTGAAAAGTATAAAGGATACTACACGAAACGCATGCTTCTGCCGGGCTCTTTTTCGCAGAGCAGCCATGTAGATGACATTCAGGGTGTTTATGTGCCGTTCTGGCTGTATAACGGTGCCGTCACCGCGGATGCCGCCTATGAAGCCTTTGATTCGGTCACAGAAGGGGACGAAGAGGTTATTACATATTACGATGTACGGCGCAGAGGAACGGTTTCCTTTGAAAATGTGCCTGCGGACGCTTCGCAGCGCATGGATGACGCGCTGATGGACTCCATAGAGCCATATGATTTCAGCGCTCTGAAGCCGTTTACCATGGCATGCCTGCCCGGATTTCTGGCAGAACGGTTTGATGTGGAGCAGGAAGACAGCCGGGCCCGGGCCGAAAAACGGATTCGCGGCACAGCGCAGGACAAGGTGCGGGATACCATAAAGCACGATGACTATAAGGTGTCGCAGGAGACATTTAATGTACACTACGGACAGACAGGGTATGCGCTGCTGCCGGCATGGATCCTGACCACCAGATGGAACGGCGGAACCTATACCTTTGCCATGAACGGACAGACCGGCGCGTTTACCGGAGACCTTCCGGTCAGCAAGGCAAAGTTCGCTATCCTGACAGCAGCCGCGTTCCTGATTCCCTTTGCCATCCTGATGCTGACGGCAAAAAACGGGCTGCTTGCGGGAATAGTCGGGCTGATCGCCGCTCTGATTACCGCTATGATCGCGCATTCCAGCATGAAACCGGTGACGAAAGCCCATGGCGCGTCCAGATATATGAGCGAAATGCATCTGAACAGGCAGACAGACCGCAGACTGCGTGAGGAGCGCAAACCGATAGAGAAGAAGTCGTCCGCGGAGACGACGACATCCGCGGAGAAGAAGACATCGACGGAGATGACGACATCCGCGGAGAAGAAGACATCGACGGAGAAGAAGTCATCCATTGAGAAGGAACCGCCTGCAGAGAAGGCGTCACCGGAACCTGCCCGGAAGTCCGCGGGAGGCAGAGGAAATACGGCGGGACGGAAGCCGCAGAAGAAATAACGCAGATCACAGTATGATCCGCGAACAAAGGGAGAATATCCTATGTTTGAACTGGAACAGTCGCTGGAACTCCACCAGACACTGTCACCGCAGCAGATTCAGTCTCTTCAGATACTGGCCTATACCAATCAGGAGCTGGAGGAATTTCTGAAGAATGAGTATTTTGAGAATCCGCTGCTGGAAAACACAATAGACAAACAGGGAGAGATGCTCCAGAATCTGGAAACCCTCTACGAAAATGATGAAGGGTACCGGCGGGAATACATCACTGACGATGACGACGAGGAGCCGCGCCGCGAGATCCGGGCCAGGGAAAAGACGTCCATCCGGCAGATCGTGCTGGAGCAGCTGGCGCACCGGGATCTGACCAGACGAGAATGGGACATCATAGAGTCACTGATCCAGTTCGTGAATGACCAGGGGTTTCTGGATTATGATCCGACGGATATTGCCGTCGACATGGGATTTGCGCGGGAGGAGGTTCTGCGCTGCCTGGCTATCCTGAAAGAGCTGGAGCCTGCCGGCCTGTTCGCGTCAGGAATCGAAGAATGCCTGATTATACAGCTGCGGCGGCAGGGCACAGAGGATGAGATGCTTTTCCGCCTGATCCGGGATCACATGCAGGAGATCCTGTCCGGACGGTTCAGCAACGCGTCCCGCAGCCTCGGCATTTCCACGAGTCAGGTCAAGAAATATCTGCGCGTCATCAGCCAGCTCCAGCCCTACCCTATCCTGGAGAGAGAGGCCGGGGACGTGGAGTACATTGTTCCCGACATCATTATCAAAAAGGAACGGGGCGGCGACTGGGAAGTGGAGCTCAATGACGGCTGGATGGGCGAATACCGGTGCAATGAGTACTATGTCCGGATGATGCGGACGACAAAGGATCCGGAGCTGAAGGAATATTTTGAGGAAAAGCTGCGCCGGGCCGTCTTCATCATGAACTGTGTGGAAAAGCGGCGGGAGACCCTGGTCAATATCTGCCGTGCAATCCTGCGTCTGCAGGAGGACCATTTTCTGAACGGGACGCCCATTGCCCCCATGCTGATGCGGGAGGTCGCAGAGGAGGCGGGCATCAACGGGTCCACTGTCAGCCGGGCCGTACAGGGCAAATATATCATGTACCGGAAGACGGAGCTCCTGCGGGACTTTTTCAGCGGAAAAGCCATTGAGGGCAGCGAAGTATCCGGGCGGGAGATCCGGAATATCCTGGCGGACATGATCCGGAAGGAGGACCGGGAAAACCCGCTCAGTGACATGCAGATTGTCGAGGAAATGGAAAAACAGGGCATATCCATCTCCAGACGCACGGTAAATAAATACAGAAAGCTGATGGGAATTCCGGATTCCAGACACAGGATCTGATCCGGCGCGGCTTTTGTACACCGGGTTTCGTTCCGCCCGCTGCGGATACCGGATCCCGGTGCTTTTTTCTTTTGCAGAATTGCATCACGGGCAGAGATGGTGTACAATGAACAAGGCTCGTTAATGAAATGACAAACAGTACCGGGAAACAGGAGAAAAAAGGCGTGCGTATCCTTATGCGGGGCTTGTAAGTGGCACATAAAATGCTCGTTTACAGTTCGGATTACTATTTGAACTGTGTCATCTGCACACAAGAAAGGACGAAGACATGAGTGAACGTATTGGCGTATATGGTGCCGGAACAATCGGATCCTGCGAGATCACACTGATCACAGGAAACAGCTTTCCCGTCACGGTCATCGGATTTGATGACGCGGACCTGGAGCGCTGCAGGGGCAAGCTGGAGACCAACTGGAATGACCTGATCAGCCTGGGCCTTGCGACGGAAGAGAATAAAAAGGCGGCGATGAAGCTGGTCAACCTCACGGCCGATCCCACGGCGCTGAAGGACTGCACCTTTGTTTTTGAGGAAGTCCTGGAGGATATCAAGATCAAATCCTCTGTTTTCAAGATTATCGAAGAGAATACCGGAGACGATACCATCATCGCTTCCAGCACATCTTCCATCGACGCGGAAGATCTGGCTGCCACCGTTAAACGGCCAGAGCGTCTGATTGTCGCGCACCCCTTCCAGCCGGTGCATCTGCAGCCGCTGGTAGAGCTCGTCTGCAACGCGAAAACCTCTGATGATACCGTATCCCGCGCAAAAGACCTACTCGCGCAGCTGCAGCGCGTGGTCGTCTGCATGAAGAAGAGCGTGCCGGGCTTCCTGGTCAACCGTTTTGCGCAGACCCTGTTCCGTGAGGCCATTTATCTGATCGAACAGGGCGTCACGACCGCCGAGGATGTGGATATCGCCGTGAAGTACGCTGTCGGTATGCGCTATGCCGAGATCGGCCTGCTGGAGTATTTCGATGCCGTCGGCTTCGAGCTGGAGAGCGCCATTGCGAAGAACTGCTACCCGGATCTGTGCGATACCAAAGAGCTGCAGGAAACCGTTCTGGAAGGTCTTCGCACCGGGAAGACCGGAATGACCGCCGGCCAGGGTCTTTTCGACTGGTCGAACAGGAGCTATGATGACTACCGCAGACGTCTGAATGCCCCGTATCTGGATGGTGTTAAAAAATGGCATTTGCCGAAAGGAGAATAAAAAATGAGCTACGTAAAATTTGAGAAACAGGGTGAAATCGGCATCGCTACGATCGACCGTCAGGAGGCACTGAACGCGCTGAACGCAGAGGTCATCGAAGAACTGGAGGCTCTGGTGGATGAGCTCGAGAAGGATACGGAAATCCGTTGTCTGATCCTGACCGGAGCCGGCCGTTCCTTCGTGGCCGGCGCGGATATCAAGTCTCAGCAGCCGCTGGATGTGGACGGCGGACGCCGCTGGGGACAGAGAGGTTCCAAACTGTTCCGCCGCATTGAAAAGCTGGAATTCCCGACCATCGCCGCAGTCAATGGTTTTGCGCTCGGCGGCGGCTGTGAGATTGCCATGAGCTGCGACATTATCCTCGCCTCCGAAAAGGCAAAATTCGGCCAGCCTGAAGTCGGTCTGGGCATCACACCCGGCTTCTCCGGCACACAGAGACTGCCGCGCCGTGTCGGCATCGCCAAGGCAAAAGAGCTGATCTTCTCCGGAAAGATGATTAAGGCAGATGAAGCGAAGGCAATCGGACTGGTCAATGAGGTCTACGCGCCGGAAGAGCTGATGGACAAGGCCATTGAGATGGCAAAATCCTTCACCAAGAACGCGCCGATCGCTGTCAAGTACGCCAAGGCCCTGATCGACCGCGGCATGCAGATGGATATCGACGACGGCATCATGCTGGAGCAGGAGATGTTCGCTATGTGCTTTGCCACCGCTGATCAGAAGGAAGGCATGGGCGCTTTCATTGAGAAGAGACCCGCAGAGTTCCAGAATAAGTAATGCAGGCGTTTGCTTTTGCCAATTAGTACAAAACATATGCCAATGAGTTGTCAAACAGTTGACAGCTAATACATTTAAAGGTAAGATAATGAAGCGCCTGAGGGGTGTCCTCAGGCAGCTTCTTATGGAGGTGTGACAGATGAAAAAGGTTAAGGTACTGCAGGCAGAAGAAGCAGCTCTGCTGGTTCAGGACGGTGACACGATTGCCACAGGCGGTTTTGTCAGCTGCGCCTGCCCGGAAGCGCTTTCAAAAGCTCTGGAACAGCGTTTCCTGGAGACGGGGCATCCGAAGGACCTGACACTGTTCTTCGCGGCAGGACAGGGACACAGAGACGGCACCGGCGGTGATCATTACGGACATGAAGGCATGGTAAAACGTGTCATCGGCGGCCACTGGGACCGCGCGCCGAAGCTCGGAGAACTGGCGCTGCAGAACAAGATCGAGGCATATAATCTGCCCCAGGGCGTCATTTCCCATATGTACAGAGATATTGCCGCGCACAATATCGGTACCATCACGACAGTGGGCCTTTACACATTTGCAGACCCCCGTATTGAAGGCGGAAAACTGAACGAGCGGACGACCGAAGACCTGGTCAAGGTTGTTGAGATCGAAGGCGAAGAAATGCTCCTCTACAAGGGGTTCCCGATCAATGTGGTATTCCTCCGCGGCAGCTATGCGGATGAATACGGCAACTGCACCGTTCACCGCGAGATCGGCCCGCTGGATGTCACCGCCATGGCACAGGCCTGCCGCAATTCCGGCGGAAAGGTAATCGTGCAGGTAGAGAAGATCGTGCAGGGCGGCAGCCTGGATCCGAAGCTGGTGGCTATTCCCGGCATCTATGTGGATGCCATTGTTGTCGGCACGCCGGAAGAGAACGAGCAGTGCCTGGGCATGGAATATGACGGCAGCCTGACAGGCGAATTCCGGATTCCGGTGGATGCGATTCCGCCCATCCCGATGGATGCCAAGAAGGTCATTGCCCGCCGCGCTGCCATGGAGCTTCCGAAGGACGCCATTGTCAACCTGGGTACCGGCGCACCGGAGAAGATTGCCAATGTGGCTGCCGAGGAAGGCATTTCTGATTATATGACTCTGACGGTCGAGGCCGGATCCATTGCCGGCGTGCCGATGGGCGGGACGCAGTTCGGCGCCGCGGCAAATGCCATGGCGATCATCCCGCACAATGTGCAGTTCGACTTCTATCAGGGCGGCGGTCTGGATGTCGCGTTCCTGGGACTGGCGGAAACTGCCCCGAACGGCGACCTGAATGTCTCCAAATTCGGCGTGCGTCTGGCCGGCGCGGGCGGATTTATCGACATCACACAGAACGCGAAGAAAGTTGTTTACTGCGGCACATTTACCGCCAAAGGCCTGAAGACAGAGTGCCGCGACGGCAAGCTGGTCATCACACAGGAAGGCGCCAAGAAGAAATTCGTACAGAAGGTGGAGCAGGTTACCTTCTCCGGCAAATACGCGAACAAGGTACATCAGCCGGTTCTGTACATCACGGAGCGCGCCGTATTTGAGCTTCGTCCGGAAGGCGTGACGCTGATCGAGATCGCCCCCGGCATTGACCTGCAGACACAGGTTCTGGATCAGATGGAGTTCAGACCCCAGATTGCCGAGAACCTGAAGATCATGGATGAGCGGATTTTCCGCGAGGAGCTGATGGGCCTGAAGGAAGGCTGAAAACAGATAGAAAAAAGGATACACGAAAGGAGACTGTATGATTCGTACAGCAGAACAGTATATCGAGAGCCTGAGGACGCTGAAGACCCGCGTATATATGTTTGGCGAGAAGATTGACAACTGGGTAGACCACCCGATCATCCGTCCGTCGATCAACTGCGTTGCCGCGACATATGAGCTGGCAAATGATCCCATGTACGAGGACCTGATGACGGCGACATCCAGCCTTACGGGCAAGAAGATCAACCGTTTCACGCACCTGCATCAGTCCACGGATGACCTGATCAAAAAGGTGAAGATGCAGCGCCTGCTGGGCCAGAAGACAGCCAGCTGCTTCCAGCGCTGCGTGGGCATGGACGCGTTCAATGCCGTATTCTCAACGACATATGAGATCGACGAGGCCTGCGGCACGCACTACCATGAGAACTTCAGGAAGTTCCTGACCTTCATCCAGGACGAAGACCTGGTTGTTGACGGCGCCATGACGGATCCGAAGGGTGACCGCTCCAAAGCGCCTCACGCGCAGGCTGATCCGGATATGTTTGTCCATGTTGTGGAGCAGCGTGAGGACGGCATCGTTGTCTGCGGCGCGAAGTGCCACCAGACCGGTTCCATCAACTCTCACTGGCATATCTTCATGCCGACGATCTCCATGGGCGAGGCCGATAAGGACTGGGCTGTCAGCTTTGCCTGCCCGACCGACACGGAAGGCCTGTACATGATCTACGGACGTCAGTCCTGCGACACCCGCAAGCTGGAGAACGCCCCGATTGATCTCGGCAACGAGAAATACGGCGGTCAGGAAGCGCTGGTTGTTCTGGACCACGTATTTATCCCGAACGAGTATATCTTCATGAACGGCGAGTATCAGTTTGCCGGCATGATGGTAGAGCGCTTCGCAGGTTATCACAGACAGAGCTACGGCGGCTGCAAAGTCGGCGTCGGCGATGTGGTGATCGGCGCGACTGCCCTTGCCGCCGAGTACAACGGCGCAGACAAGGCCTCTGCCGTCAAGGACAAGCTGATCGAGATGACTCACCTGAATGAGACCCTGTACTGCTGCGGCATCGCCTGCTCTTCCCAGGGCGCGCCGACAAAAGCCGGAAACTATCAGATCGACCTGCTTCTGGCCAATGTCTGCAAGCAGAACGTCACACGTTTCCCGTATGAGATCGTGCGTCTGGCAGAGGATATCGCCGGCGGTCTGATGGTCACCATGCCCGCACAGAAGGACTTCGAGTCCGATACAGTCGTGGGAAGAAACGGCGAGACGATCGGCGAGATCTGCAACAAGTTCTTCAAGACCAAAGAGAATGTACCCACGGAATACCGTCAGAGAATTCTCCGCTTCCTGGAGAATATGTGTCTGGGCGCCGCGGCTGTCGGTTACAGGACAGAGTCCATGCACGGCGCGGGTTCCCCGCAGGCACAGCGTATCATGATCGCGCGTCAGGGCAACCTGGAGCACAAGAAAGAGCTGGCAAAAGCCATTGCAGGCATTCCGGAATAAAAATAAAAAATTTTATATAGGAGGATACAAATGGATTTTGAATTATCCAGAGAACAGAAGCTGATTCAGAAGATGATCCGCGAGTTCACAGAGAATGAAATCGCGCCGATCACAGCAGAGACTGACAGAACCAGCACCTACCCGGCCGAGACGATTGACAAGCTCTTCGACTGCGGCGTCATGGGCATGGCCGTGCCGAAGGAGTACGGCGGAGCAGGCGCGGATCTTCTGTCCGCAGCCATCTGCGTAGAAGAGATCTCCAAACAGTGCGCATCCACCGGTGATATCGTGGCAACACACAACGGACTTTGCTGCGCGCCGATCCTGGAGAACGGCACGGAAGAGCAGAAGAAGAAATATCTTCCCATGCTGACACAGGGCCACAAGGTAGGCGCCTTTGCGCTGACCGAGTCCAATGCCGGTTCGGATGCCTCCAAGGGCACCACAACAGCCCGCCTCGAAGGAGACAAGTACATTCTGAACGGATCCAAGATCTTTATCACCAACGGCTATGTGGCAGAGGTCTTTGTCGTATTCGCCATGACAGATCCGTCCAAGGGCACAAAGGGCATTTCCGCCTTTATCGTAGAGAAGGATTTCCCGGGCTTCTCCGTAGGAAAGCATGAGGAAAAGCTGGGCCTGCACGGCTCCCCGACGGCAGAGATCGTCTTCACGGACTGCGAAGTTCCGAAGGAGAACCTGCTCGGCCAGGAGGGCAAGGGCTTCCGTATTGCCATGGCTACACTGGACGGCGGCCGTATCGGTATCGCCGCGCAGGCGCTGGGCATCGCGGAAGGCGCCATGCAGGAAGCTATCAACTTTACAAAGACCAGAGAGCAGTTCGGCCGTCCGATCGCGAAGTTCCAGAACACCCAGTTCGAGCTTGCAAACATGCATGTCGGCATCGAAGCCGGCCGTCTGCTGTGCTACAAGGCTGCAGCCATCAAGAACACCGGAGCCCGTGTGACCCTTGACGCCGCCACTGCGAAGCTGTTCTGCTCCGAACTGGCGATGAAGGTCACCACAAAGGCTGTCCAGATGCACGGCGGCTACGGCTACACGAAGGACTATCCGGTTGAGCGCATGATGCGTGACGCCAAGATCACGGAGATCTACGAAGGCACCTCCGAGATTCAGAGAGTTGTTATTTCGGGAAATATACTTTAAAAGGAGATCGTCATGAAAGCAATTGTATGTGTAAAACAGGTGCCGGACACATCAGGAAAAGTAGCTGTCAATGAGAATGGTACCCTGAACCGTGCATCCATGCAGACCATTACCAATCCGGATGATCTGAACGCTGTCGAGGCGGCGCTGCAGCTGAAGGATGAGACCGGCTGTGAAGTCGTTGTAGTTACCATGGGCCCGCCGCAGGCTGAGATCATGCTGCGAGAGCTGCTGGCCCGCGGCGCTGACCGCGCCGTACTGGTATCCGGCAGAGAGTTCGGCGGATCCGATACATACGCTACCTCCCAGATTCTGGCAGCTGCCATCAGCCGCATCGGCCTGGAGAAGGAAGACATCGTGTTCTGCGGAAGACAGGCTATCGACGGAGATACCGCTCAGGTCGGACCGCAGATCGCCGAGAAGCTGGATATCCCGCAGGTTACTTACGCGGGCGCCCTGCAGAAGGACGGAGACGCTCTTGTCTGCCGCCGCATGCTTGAGGACGGCTACATGACCCTGCGCGTCCAGACACCGTGCCTGATCACCTGCATCAAGGAACTGAACAATCCCAGATATATGCGTGTCGGCGGTATCATGAAGACATTCGGCGAGCAGATCGAGGTGTTCGATTATGAGGCGCTCAAGGACGAGCCGCTCATCGATCCGACCAAGATCGGCCTGAAGGGTTCACCGACCAACATTCTGATATCCTTTACGCCGCCGCAGAAGGGCGCCGGCCAGATGCTCGAGGGTTGCGGAAAAGAGACCTGTGACGGGCTTGCCGCTGTTCTCGCTGAGAAGCATCTGATTTGAGTTCGCCGGAAAGGCAGAAAGGGGAAGAATACATATGGATAACACAAATCTGGCCGCCTTTCAGGGCGTATGGGTTTTTTGCGAGCAGAGAGAAGGAAAGCTGACTCCCTGTGTTCTGGAACTGCTGAATGAGGGCCGCAAGCTGGCTGACCAGCTGGGAAGCAAGCTGACAGGCCTGCTTCTGGGCGACGGCGTACAGGGCCTCAAGGACGAGATCGCCGGCCGCGGAGCCGATCAGGTCATCATCTGTGAGGATCCCGCTCTGGCCGTCTACACCACGGACGCCTACACCTACGTGATCAACGCGATGGTAGAGAAGTATCAGCCGGAAATCCTGCTGATCGGCGCCACCAACATCGGCCGTGACCTGGGCCCGCGCTGCGCGGCACGCCTGCACACCGGCCTCTGCGCAGACTGCACACATCTGGACGTGGATATGGACCAGTACAGAGAGTTCCTGCGCACAAATTCCGTTCTTGACAATGAGCGCATCGACAATGTCAAGACCGTCACCGTCATGGGCGAGAAGAAAGATGTCTCCATGGAGCTGAAGATGACCCGTCCGGCATTCGGCGGCAACCTGATGGCTTCTATCATCTGCCCGCGCTTCCGTCCGGTCATGGCGACGGTTCGTCCGGGTGTCCTGAAAAAAGGCGTACACGACGAGGCAAAGGCTGCTGCCGCCGAAGTTATCTTCGAGAAGGTAGAGATTCCAGCAGAGGTCAATCGCGTAGAGGTCAAGGAAGTCGTCAAGGCTGCGAAGCAGCTGGTAGATCTGATCGGTGCTGATTACATCGTATCCATCGGCCGCGGCATCGCATCTGACATCGAAAAAGGAAAAGCCCTGGCGGAAGAGCTCGCGGGCGTACTCGGCGGCGTCGTCGGCGGATCCCGTGTGGCTGTCGATTCCGGCTGGCTGAGCGCTGATCACCAGGTAGGACAGACCGGCAAGACCGTCCGCCCGAAGGTGTATGTTGCCCTCGGTATCTCCGGCGCGATCCAGCACAAGATCGGCATGTCCGATTCCGAGTGCATCATTGCCGTCAATAAAGATCCCCGCGCACCGATCTTTGAGGTTGCGGACTACGGCATTACCGGCGATCTGTTCCAGGTGACACCGCTTCTGATTGAGGCGATCAAGGCGCAGAAAGCTGCACAGTAAGTAATATAAACCGGAACAATCCGGTTTTACAGAGGCTGTCTCATCCGACACAAACGTGCATAACGGTTTTGGAAAGCGGCAACGCTTTGCCTATACACGCTGCGTGATCAGAAGAGGCAGCCTCTTTCAAAACGGGAAAAGGAATAAACCATAGTGGGAAAGGAGCAAATATGGCCTACAGCATAAAACTGCCCGGAAAATATGTACAGGGTGCCGGAGAACTGAAAAATCTGGGCCTGAATGTCAAGAAACTCGGCAGCAAATTTTTTATTCTCTGCACACCGAGCAATCAGAAGCGGGTTGGAGCCGTAATAGAAGAGAGTCTGAAGAGCGTGGAGAAGGAATATGTATTCTGCGATTTCAGCGGCGCGTGCACCAAGGCGGAGATCGCCCGCGTCATGGAAGAATACCAGGCCAGCGGCTGTGATGCTGTCGTTGGCGTCGGCGGCGGAACTGCCGTGGATACAGCCAAAGCCGTCTCGGAAAATCTGGGCGGCCTGCCTCTGATCATTATCCCGACCGTGGCATCCAATGATGCGCCCTGCAGCGGCGTGGCCGTTATCTATAATGAAGAAGGCGTTGTCATCAAGTCCCTGATGCTGCGCAGAAATCCGGATCTGGTCCTGGTGGATACCGCTGTCATCGCGGCGGCCCCGCTCCGTCTGTTCGGCGCCGGTGTCGGCGATGCCCTTGCCACATGGTTCGAGACCCGTGCCTGCCGTGCCTCAGGCGCGAAAAACATGGCACACGGCAAATGCACAAACACAGCCTATATGATGAGCAAACTGTGTTACGACCTGCTGATGGAATACGGACCGGAGGCCAGAAAGTCCGTGCAGGCGGGTGAACCCTCTGAAGCGCTGGAGAACGTCGTGGAAGCCGGTATCCTGCTCAGCGGCGTAGGCTTTGAGAGCGGCGGACTCTGCGTGGCTCACGCCGTAAACGACAGCCTTGCCCTGCTCCCGCAGGTACACGGCATGTATCACGGCGAGAAGGTGGCCTTCGGCCTTATGGTACAGCTGGTACTCGAGGGAGAGAACCCGGATGAACTGCCGAAGATTCTCGCCTTCCTGAAGGAGATGGAGCTTCCCGTGACGCTGGCACAGCTCGGCATCACAGATCCGGGCGAAGAGGATCTGCGGAAAGTCGCAGAGGCCGCCGTCTCTCCGAAACAGTTCAGCAAGAATCTGAGACCCGACATCTCTGTCGATGAAATGGTCGCGGCAATCCGCCGGGCAGATGAGATCGGAAGAGGCTGAACGGTCTGCAATTGCATATGATGTCGATGACGCATCGCTGATGCATTTTTGCATTGGCGGTGCGTTTTCAGCGTCTTTCCGGCACAGGCCGGATTCCGGCATACAGGAAACTATACCGGGTTTCGGCGCTATGGCACGAAAATTGCTTTTACATACGGCAAGACTGTAATTTGCTCAGCAAAATATAAAAAAATGCAGGAGGAACACATGAGAGAAAACAATGTGAAGAAAAAACTGCAGAATGGCGAAGCTGTCATCGGCACTTTCCTGAAGTTCACCGATCCGGCATCTGCGGAGATCCTGGCGATCGCCGGCTTTGATTTCTTTGTTCTGGACAACGAGCACGTTGCCATGGACAGGGACAACCTGGTGAGCATGATCCGCGCCGCCGAAGCTTCCGGCATCACGCCGCTGGCCCGCATCAAGGAAAACCAGCAGGTTGAGATCCTGCAGAACCTTGACCTCGGCCTGATGGGCGTGCAGGTGCCGAATGTCAATACCGTGGAGCAGGCACATCAGATCGTCCGCAGCGTGAAGTACGGCCCCATCGGCGTGCGCGGCTTCTCACCCAGCGTCAGAGCCTGCGGATACGGCACGAACAACATCCAGGAATACATCGAAAAGGCCAACAGGGAAACACTGATCGTCGCGCAGTGCGAGACGAAGGAAGGCCTGGAAAATCTGGATGAGATCCTCAAGATTCCGGAGATTGATGTCGTCTTTATCGGACCGATGGATCTGTCCCAGTCCCTCGGACATGTGGGCGATACAAAGCATCCTGTTGTGGCAGGCGCGATCAAAGAGATCAAAGAGAAAGTCAAAGCGGCCGGCAAGGTCGTCGGCACTACGGCTGCGAATGCAGACGCGGCAAAGGCTCTGATTGCGGAGGACTGCCGTTACATCCTGCTGGCGAGCGACCAGGGTATGATGATGAAGTGGGCGAAGGGTACGATCGCTGATATCTGGGCGAAGTAAACAGCACAAATGCTGATATCCGGGAGAAAAAAGAGATGAAAAAAGTATTCCTGACTGAAAAAATTCACAAAGATGCCGTTGCCTTCCTGCAGGAGCACGCGGAAGTCGTACAGGGCGAATCAACGGATGCCGCGTATATCGTAGAGCATGCCGCCGAATGTGACGCCATCCTGGTCCGCTCCGCGAAAATTACCGGTGAGATGATGGCACAGCTGCCGAACCTGAAGGTGGCCGCCAAGCACGGAATCGGTGTGGATAATATCGATGTTGCCGCCGCCACAGAGAAGGGAATCCTGGTCGTCAACGCGCCGTTCTCCAATCTGAACGCGGTTGCCGAGCACTCCCTGATGCTGATCCTGGCGCTGGCCAAACACACCGTTCTGATGGACAGAAAGACGAGAGAAGGCAGCTTCGCATACCGCAACAGCCTGCCGAATCTGGAGCTGAAGGGCAAGACCCTCGGTCTGCTGGGCTTCGGAAGGATTGCCAGAATGCTGGCGGAAAAAGTGTCCGGTCTGGGCATGCGCGTGCTGGCCAGTGATCCCTACGGCGATCCCGCGCTGGCCAGGGAACTGAGCACAGAGCTGGTTTCGCAGGATGTCCTGGTTGCAGAGAGTGACTTTATCAGCATCCATGTACCGCTGATGGAGTCCACCAACAAGATGGTGAATGCGGAATTCCTGTCGAAGATGAAGAAAACGGCCTGCATTGTCAACGCATCCCGCGGTCCGGTCGTGGATGAAGAGGCGCTCTGTGAGGCTCTGAAGAACGGTGAGATTGCCGGCGCAGGCCTGGACGTCTTTGATCCGGAACCGCCGAAGGATGACAATCCGCTCTTCGAAATGGACAATGTCATTGTTTCTCCGCACAATGCGGCCCTGACAGAGGAAGCGCTTCTGGCTATGGCCATGGACAGCTCCACAGGCATCATTGACTATCTGGAGGGGCGCAGGCCCGAGTTCCCGGTCAATCCCAAGGTGCTGGATTAGTATAAATGTCACTTGCAGGAAAAACTTTCTTTTTTAGATATATTAGGAGGAAATAGCTATGTCTTTTACATCTGTTTATCATTTTCAAAATCTCAACGGCTGTGAATCGGTCATCAGCAAAGACAATTCAAAGATGAACTTTATGGGCTTCAGAAGAATTCTTCTGGAGGCAGGCCAGACCCTGGAGTACACCGTGGAAGGAGAAGAGCAGGGACTTGTTCTGCAGAACGGTGATTTCACGGCGACTGTGTGCTACAAAGGCAAGGTTGCCCTGGATCAGGTGAGCGGCACCCGCCACAGCGTATATGAGGAGCTTCCGACTGCACTGTACCTGCCGCCGAAGGCAGAGGTGAAGATGTGCTCCAAAGAAGGCTGTGAAATCCGTATCTTTACGGCATGGATGGAAGAGGGCGAGGAAGGAAACGCTCCCTGCTTCGTAGAGCCGAAGGATATCGAAGAGACAGAGCCCGGCACATATATCTACAAGAGAAAATACCGCAAGGTATTCGGGCAGCCCGGCACCCACAATGACACGATCACAAAGAAGCTGATCGTCGGTGAGACCGTATCCATCCCCGGCGGCTGGATCGGCTGGCCGGCTCACCGCCACGATTATGTGACTGAGAAAGAGTGCGTCCTTGATGAGATCTTCTCCTTCCAGGTCACGTCTGAGACAGGAGAAGGCGGACTTTTCCAGCATGGCTATGACAGAAAAGAAGACGGCACAAAGATCTGGGACGAGGTCAATGTGATCGAGACCAGCGACACCGCGATCGGCCTGCCGTCCGGATACCACACCACGCTTGCTTTCCCGGGCTCCGTAGTCTATCTGCTGTGGGGACTTGCCGGAGAAGGCGAGAAAGAGTACCGCGTACAGTTTGATGAGAGATATTCCTGGCTGGAGGGCTGCCTGTACTGATGGTTTTGCTCCCGGAAGCAGCTTGTAAAGGCAAAGCGGGCAGGCCGGAACAGCCTGCCCCTGCCCGGAAGACACCGCAGATATATGCGCGGAAGATTTGAGAAAAAAAGCTTTCTCTGCTACACTTAAGGAGTGCGTGCGGGAAGGCGCGCATTGACTTAAAGGAGGTGTCCTTACCTTGGAGCAGAAGAAACAGAGCCAGCTGCAGAAGGAAAAACAGCTGCTGATATCGAAGGACATGGAAGAAATTCTCAACTACTCTTCGGACGGAATCTGGATCACCGACGGAGACGGATATGTCCTCTATGTGAACCGCACAAATGAAAAAATGATCGGCGTTCCCCGGGAACTGATGCTGGGGAAGAACTGCGAAGATCTGGTAAAACAGAAGGTTTTCCAGAGCTCTGCCACAATGGAAGCCATCAAGACGAAGAAAAGCGTCACAATGATGGGCTACAATTACAAGACATCCATGCATGTCCTGATCACCAGCAACCCGCTTCTGGCCGAGGACGGAAGCATCCGGTATGTGATCAACAATGTGCGTGATATGACACAGCTGAAGACGACGATGACGCAGCTGCGCCGCAAGGAACAGGTGATCAGCGAGCAGAAGGAGGAGATCCACTCCCTGCTGTCACTGAAAAACCAGCCGGAGGGTGACCGCTCCGTTATTGCGGTATCGCCCAAAATGAAAAAAATCCTGGACATGGCCAGGCGGGCCGGACAGTTTGACTCCACAGTTCTGATTCTGGGAGAATCCGGAACCGGCAAGGAAGTGATCGCGGATGAGATCGTCCGCAACAGCAGTCGTTCGGGAAAGGCCTACGTCAAGGTAAACTGCGGTGCGATCCCCGAGAACCTGATTGAATCCGAACTGTTCGGATATGAGCCCGGCGCTTTTACGGGTGCTTCCAAAAAAGGGAAGATGGGCCTGTTTGAACTCGCAAATGACGGGACGATTCTGCTGGATGAGATCGGAGAGCTGCCGCAGCACCTGCAGGTCAAGCTGCTCCGGGTGCTTCAGGAGCGCAAGATTCAGCGGGTGGGCGGTACAAAAGAGATCATGCTGGATCTGCGTGTGCTGGCAGCGACAAATGCGGACCTGAAGGGCATGGTAGACGAAGGAAAGTTCCGGAGCGATCTGTACTACCGGCTGAACGTCGTCTCTATCTCGATACCGCCGGTCAGAGAACGCCGGGAAGACATACCGCAGCTGCTGCTGCACTATAAAAACGAGTACACCAGAAAATATGCAATCCAGAAAGAGTTCTCCGAGAAAGCAATCCAGTGCCTGTGCCATTACGACTGGCCCGGAAACATCCGGGAGCTGCAGAATGTGGTGGAAAATCTGGTCATAATGACGGAAGGCGTACGGATTGATGCTGACAGTCTTCCTGAACAGATCCGGGAACACGGTGAGGAACGGACCCCTGCTGTGCTGGCGGGAGAAGAGATCCGCCCTCTGAAGGAAGCTGTAGAGGATATGGAGGAATTGATGATCCGGCGCGCGCTGGAGCGTTACGGCAGCACGAGGGAAGCAGCCAGGGCTCTTGGTGTGAACCAGTCGACAATTGTCCGAAAGCTGCAGTCATTTAACAGCAAAAAGAGACCGGCGGATTGACGGAGCCCGCCCAGAGAAGGAGGAAAAAATGAATCTTGCTAAGGAATTGCTTGAGACTCGCGTTTCAGCCGGCGAGATCGGAATGTGCTGGACAGGACAGGCCGGATTCATTTTGAAAGACAATAACCGGAGAACGTTGGCCATCGATCTGTATCTGACAGACTGCGGAGAGCGCTACAAAGGATTTAAGCGCATGGCTCCGAAGCTGCTGTCTCCGATGGAAATTGCGCCGGATTATTATCTGATCACACATACGCACTTTGATCATCTGGACTATGATGCCGTTCCGATTATCGCTTCTGCAGGAAAAACCATGTTCATCGGACCGGCCAGCGTAGCGGAGAAGCTCCGGGAGATGATGATTCCCGAGGAGCGGATCATGGTCATGGATTACGGTGACACGATCCTCATGGACGGCATACGCGTGACTTCCGTCTATGCGGACCACAATCACATGGTCCCCGAATCCTTCGGATATGTCGTGGATATGGGCGGACAGCGCATCTATTTTTCGGGAGATACCTGCTTCAGACAGGACATTTTTGAAAAAGTGGCCCAGATGGAGCCGGATATCTTTGTCGGCTGCACAAACGGCATGTTCGGCAATATGAACGCCGAGGAGGCGGCGAAAGCCGCGATAATCGTCGGGGCAAAGGCGGCAATCCCCTGTCATTTCTGGATGTTCCTGGAGCATCACGGCTGTCCGTGGGAGTTTGCGGAGTATCTGGAGAAAAACAGCGACACCTGCAGACCGGTCATCTTCCGGCAGGGTGAGATCCGCATGCTCGCCCCGGCAGGGGAGAAGGCAGATGGGCCGGCGGTGGAAAAGGTAATTGCTATCTGAGAGCAGATCCCGTCTGAAATGAAAAACATGTACTGAAGCGGAGGTTCTGTGCATATAGAGCAGCTCGTTGACCTTTTCGTCTGTAACAGACAAACCTATGGGAAATACCAGAAACAGGAGGTATGAGATGGCCTTAAGAGAAAGAACTTTTGAGAGACTGAAGAAAAGTATTAATGGAGAAGCCGTTGACGCACATGGCGTTTTCTGGTTCTATACTTATCCATTCTATCATGAAGTGACGAAGGTGCCGCTGGATCAGTATTTCAGAGACCCGAAGCTTCAGCTGGATATCCAGGTCGAAGTGCTTGACCGGCTGGAAGGCGTCGGAAATCCCTGTCCGGATGTCGGCTCCGTAGCGGAATCCAACAGCTTCGGCGCGCCGATTCATTTTGACGCGGAAGGCTTTATTTCTGTGTCTGACATGGGAATTGAAGACGAGGACGGCGTGGCTGAGGTTCAGTTCAAGGGCGTGCGCGGCGGCGAATACATGAATTTTGCCCTGGAAACCCTGGAATACATGGTCGGCCACTGCCCGGACCGCTACCGCGTCAATCCGCCGATCGTGATGGGACCGTTCACCGTGGCCTCCCAGATGTGCGGCCCGCAGGAATTCTGCGTGGCGACACTGGAGGATCCGGATATGGTTGAAGCCCTGCTGGACAAGGTCATCGACGCGGAAGTGCAGTACATGAAGGAGATGGAGAAGATCCTGGGATCCCTGCATCACATCCTGGTCTGTGACGATATCTCTGCCTTCCTCAGCGCAAATGGTTTTGAAGAGTTTGTCATGGGCACATATGACCGGCTCTTTGCCGAGTTCCCGAATACCCAGAGATGGCTGCACAACGACGCGAACGCTAAGCATCTGGCAAAATTCATTCCGGACTGCGGATTCAAGGCGTGGCAGTTCGGACCTTGCATGACGGCTCCGGAAGCTGCGGAGCTCTCCCGGAACGAAGTAACCCTTCTGGGCGGCTTCAAGCCTCTTGAACTGGCCAAATGGTCCGTAGAGGAAACGGAGGAGAGGACAAACCAGCTGATTGACGAGTGGAAAGGCAATCCGAAGCTGGTGCTCAGTGCGATGGGTTCCGTAAACCAGGTTCCGGTTGACAACCTGCTGAAGGTTCTGCATGTGGCAGATGAAAGGAAGATTTGAACATGAAAGCGATACATTTTGTTGAGCCCGAGAAGATTAAAGTAGTAGACATCCCGATGCCGGAGATGAAGGACGATGAAGTCATCGCCAAGGTCTCCTGGGCCGGCATCTGCGGCACAGACCTGGACCTGCTGACAGGTAATATGATTCATATCAAGACCGGTATGACCAAGTATCCGATTATCCCGGGGCACGAGTGGTCCGGCACGATCGTGAAGGTCGGACCCGCCGTTAAGAATTTCAAGGTCGGCGACCGCGTGACAGCGGACGTAAGCCTGGGCTGCGGCAAGTGTGAGTTCTGCCGCAAAGGAAAATACAATCTTTGCCCGGACCGCGAGGTCATCGGCTCCTACCGGAACCGTCAGGGTGCCTATGCCGAGTATATTGCCGCTCCCGAGAGACATCTGTATCACATCCCGGACGGGGTCTCCGATGAAGAGGCCGCCATGGTTGAGCCGGCCGGAACAGCAGCCTATGCTGTCCGCCGCGCGCGCATTGAGATGGGATCCTCCGTCATGGTCATCGGCGACGGCCCGATCGGACAGATCGCCGCACAGCTTGCCAAGGTAAACGGCGCAGCCAAGGTCATCATGGCCGGCAGCTGGGATGAGAAGCTGGAGATTGCAAAGCAGACAGGTACAGATGAAGTCATCAATTACCATCGCGAAGACATCGCCGAGAGAGCGATTGAGCTCACCGGCGGAAAAGGCCCGGACATCGTCATCGAGTCTTCCGGCAACCAGAGCGCTTTCCAGTCTGCCATCAAGGCAGTCCGCCCCAGCGGCCGTGTCGTCCTGATCAGCTGGTATGCCGATGCAGAGGTGCCGGCCCCGCTGAACGGCATCATCGTCAAGGACCTTGATATCGTCTGCTGCCTGGCCAGCCCGAACACTTTCGACGCTGTGCTGAACTATATGGGAAGCGGACAGCTTAACGTAAAGCCTCTCATTACACACAAGGTTCCGATGGAACAGTGTGAGGATATGATCCGCATGATCCGTGCAAAGAAAGAGTGCAGGATCAAGATCCTTCTGCAGCCCTGATGTGACGGCTGCAGCCGACAGAGCCACCCATTTATATCCTACTTAGACCCAGGGGGCAGCCATACAAGGAAAAACTGCATGAATCGGCACACCTGTAACGGCTTCATGCAGGCTGGAATCCGGTATGTCTGCCCCTGTGTATGTGTTTGTTTTGAGGTAACGGATGTCTTTTTCCAATATTTTAACAATTCTGATCGCAGCCGGCATACTGATCGGCGGTATTGACAAGGTCACCGGAAACCATCTGCATCTCGGAGATAAGTTCGAGCAGGGCTTCCAGGCCATGGGCACACTGGCGCTGGGCATGATCGGCATCTCCTCGCTCACTCCCGTGATCAGCAGCGTTCTGCAGTTTTCAATTGTTCCCCTGTACAGGGCGCTCCATCTGGATCCCGGCATGATCGGCGGCATCATAGCCAACGACATGGGCGGGCATCAGCTCTGCGTGCGCATGGCAGAGGATCCGGCTGTAGGACTGTTTGCCAGTATGATTGTAGGCGCCCTGTTCGGGCCGCTGGTCGTGTTCCATATCCCGCTTGCCCTGCAGGTGCTGGACCGGAGCAAATACCAGGAATTTGCTGAGGGATTGCTGTGCGGTCTGATCGCCACGCCGGTCGGCTGCATAGCCGGCGGCATCATGGTGCGGCTGCCGCTGAAAACACTGCTGTGGAACATGATTCCGATTATTCTGATTTCCGTGCTTCTGATCGTCGGACTGGTGCTTTCTATGCGCCGGACCGTACAGGTCTGCCTGGTATTCGGAAAAGCAATCATGATAATATCCATGATCGGCCTCACCGCGTCGGCGTTTCTCTCACTGACGGGCGTGGAGATCATTCCGGGCATCATGCCTGTCAGTGACAGCCTGGAGGCCGTGGGAAGCATCGCGGTCGTGCTTTCCGGCACATTCGTCATCCTTCAGATTTTCATGAAGCTGGCGGCGCATCCGCTGCAGGCTGTGGGACGTCTGATGAAAATGGATGAGGACAGCGTGGCCGGATTCATTTTCTCATTCGCCAACTGCGTCCCGGTCTATATGATGATGCGGAAAATGCCGAAAAAGGGCGTCATAGCCAACGTGGCTTTTACAACCGTGTTCAGCGCCACCTTCGGCGACCATCTCGGCTTTGCCCTTGGTCTGGCCCCGTCCTATGCCGGACCGATGATCGTGTCAAAGATCGTGGCCGGTGTGCTCTCGCTGGCACTGGCCCTGATGCTGTTCTGCAGGGAGGATGATGCAGCTGTTCCGCAGGAAGGCTGAGAAACCAAAAAAGGAGGACTGTACCAATGAAAATTACCGAGATGACAGTCGATGAGATCATGGCCGAGCGTGCCCGCTATGAATCCATTGTCGCAGGCTGCCGCTATGAGACACCGCAGGAAATCGCCGACCTGTTCGAGGCATATACCATGCTGATCTGGAAGCACAAGCAGGTTGGTCTGGTCTACCAGTTCTACAATGATACCATAGAGGTGAAGAAGAGCGGCTGCGATGACCAGTCCGGCGCGGACAAGGTGGTAAAGGACACGCTGGCCATGCTGGCGGAGTTCCCGGATCTGACCTGTGAATTCTGCGACATTCACTGCACCGGGAATCCGGAAGACGGTTTCCGTTTCGGACAGGTGCTGTACAACGACGCGTCGACGTCTGAGGGAATCGGCCCTGACGGGCCCTGCGATCCTGTCCAGACCCGGCCGTACGAGTTCCTGGCCATGTGCGAATGCTGGGTAAAGCACGCAAACGGCAAATGGCGTCTGGTCGATGAAGCCAGTATCCGGAGCGCCGGATGTGTGCGCAGAATGCGGGGCAAGGCCTGAAGAGCCGGATTTGAACCTCCCCGGCCCGGGCAATGCTATTTGCATCGCCTGATGCGACCCGACATCACCCGCTCCGCTGTTCACTGCAGTCCGGCATAGGTCCGGGATGCCTGCCGGGATGCCGCGGAAGGGAGAAAACTGCCGGTCGGAGACTTTGGCACGAAAAATGCTATGTAATATATACAAAGATTTATCGCTGAATCACACAGGAGGATAGCAATATGTACAGAGCTGACAAGCTTTACAATGACATGATGGCCGTAGACGCAGCCATCAAAGCCCTGAAGGTGACGGATGAGGCTTCTCTGGCGGAGTATTTCCGCCTGTATACGGAGCTGATCTTCAATCACAAGTGGATCGGCAGTGTGTATGACATCTACGCAGACGGCTGCGAGATCTACCGTGAGGACGGCAAATTCCTGGACGGCCCTCACGCCATGATGAAGGATACGCTGAAGCTGACATCCGCATTTCCGGATATGACCATCGAGATGCGTGACACCTTCGCCGTGAAAAAGGACGACTGCTACAAGCTGTGGCGCTACTACACCATGTCCGGCACGAACAAGACCTACAGTGAGTACGGCGCCGCGACCGGCAAGCCCCTCAACAGCAATGCCTGCATCTGCATGAGCATGGCCACCGTGAAGGAGATCAGCGGCAGATGGCAGATCGTGAAAGAGTTTACGATGTACAGCATGGATGAGATCCGTGCAACCTGCACCCAGAGCGCGCCGACATGTGCTGAAGCATAAGTTCACGGAGGTATAAAGATGTTACGTGTGAGAAAAAAAATTACCGAGATGACAACGGACGAAATCCTCGCCGAGAGAGAGATGTACGAGGAAGTCGTGCGGAACTGCAAATATGAGAAGCCGGAAGATATTTCCGAGCTGTTCGAAGCCTATACCATGCTGATCTGGAAGCACAAACAGGTCGGCCGCGTGTATGACTTCTACTATGACGGCCTGAAGGAAGAGCGCGACGGCGGAGACAACCTGGAAGGCTCCGATCATGTCGTGGAAGATACCCTCCGTGCTCTGGCGAGAACGCCTGATCTGGACTGCGTATTTGAAGAGATTCACTGCATCGGCGATCCGGAGAACGGTTTCCGCTTCGGCCAGGTCGTGTGGAATGATGCATCTTCGCAGGACGGCATCGGCCCGAACGGCCCCGGAAACGGCATGGGCTACGGCGACCGCGAGGATCTGGAGATGTGCGAGTGCTGGATCGAGAAGGTGGACGGCAAGTGGCGCGTGGCCAAAGAGGCCAGCATCCGCAGCAACGGCGCATACCGCCGCGTGCTGGGTGACGACTGAAGATCTGAAATCTCAGACATCTGTCTGACGAATGGCACGATATTTGCTATTAAAACTCATAAAAAAGACATCATTTGATCGGGTTTTCATCCCCTTCTGAAAAACAGTCGATTGGCCGAAGTAAAGAACAGGTAGATTATTGCAGGATATTATTGTAGAATAGTTAAAGATGTTTTCGGAATCGGCCGACTGCAGCAATTCATTCGGGCAACTTCCCTGACTTCCAGGGGTGATGCACAATAAAACTCTTAAACTCTTAACCAAAAGAAAGGAAAAAAGCGATGAGAGGAAAGAAATTTTTTGCACTGGCACTGGCGACAATCATGACGCTGACCACAGCCGTTTCTGCATTTGCCATTGACGATGCTGAAGGCATCGAGGCAGCAGCGGCCGCTGGACAGCAGGAATTTGATTTTGATCCCACCGAAGGTGATCCGATCGAGATCAAAGTTGCAACCATTCACCTTGATGGCTCCGTCGGCGTTCGCTGCCTGGAAGCTATGAAGAAGTACATTGAAGATGTCACTGGCGGCCGTATCACGGTCACCCTGTATGCCGGCGGCGTTCTGGGCGACTACACCGCCGCTCTGGAAATGCTGAACGAAGGCGACATCCAGATGGACGTTGTCAACCCGGTTTCCTTCGAGACCCAGATCCCGACACTTGCCCTGATCAACAACTACTACACCTTTGATGATCTGGATCATCTGCACAGATTCTTCGAAGGCGAAGGCGGCGACATGGTTTACAACAGCTGGAACCAGGTAGGCCTGCAGGGCATGGCCCTTCTGAGCCTTGGCTTCCGTGAGCTGTACAACAGCAGAAACCCGATCAACACCCTTGAGGACATGAAGGGCCTGAAGATCCGCGGCTATTCCACCATTCAGCAGGCAGCCTGGGAAGCAATCGGCGTAGAGCCGGTTTCCATCCAGTGGGATGAGCTGTTCGTTTCCCTGCAGCAGAAGCTGATCGACGGCGAAGAGGGTGCCATTGTTAACTTCGAAGACTACTCCTTCCATGAGGTACAGCCGTACTTCGCAATGACCGACCATGTGTTCAGCTGCGATATGCTGATCTCCAACGAAGCCTGGATTGAGTCCCTGAGCGAGAATGATCAGGCTCTGGTCTATGCCGCTGCTGATGTCTGCTACACCTATCACCGCGATCACTACATCCCGGAGAACGAGGCCCTTCTTGAGAAGTTCGCTTCCGAGTACGGCACCGAGATCACCTATCTGGATGATTCTGTGAAGCAGGAGATGAGAGAAGCTATGCAGCCTGTCACCGAGAAGCTGATTGTCGAGCTGACCGGCCAGGATCTGTACGACGAGTACATGGGCTATGTTGAGGATGCCCGCGCATAACTGACACCGCAGGAAACACTATAGAGATGTAATGCAGAAGGGGGGCGGCCAGCCATCGCTGTCCGCCTCCCGGGTTTTTTGTTTATAAATCCGGATATGAAGATACACAGCGTTTCGACGGCTGTTTTGCGGCGGCGCGGCGCTTAGTTTTTTTCAGATTGATAATATCTCCGTACTTGTCGGATTTCAAAATCAGAGGAGGAAGATCATTGAAGAAAATTATCAAATGGCTTGATATAAACTTCGAAGCCTGCTTTGGTATGATCATGTTTTATATCATGCTTTTGATCATACTGTACCAGATTTTCGCCCGCGCGCTGATTGGAAAAGGTGCTGTCTGGGGCGAAGAGGTCTGCCGCTGGTGCTATGTGTGGGTTTCTTACCTGGGCCTCAGCTATGCGACCCGAAATTCTATTCACATCGAAATCGACGCAGTCAGAAGACTGCTTCCTGAGAAGACACAGAAGATCCTGATGATATTTACACAGTTCGTCATGACGGTTGTCTTTGTATACTGCTTTATTGGCTGTACCACAAATGTAATGCGTATCGCGAAGGACGGCAATATGGCCCTCAGCATCCGCGTCAGCCAGAACTGGATGTACGCGGCCGGCCCGATCGGCTATGGTCTCGGTATGCTCCGCTCCGCGCAGATTTTCTACTGGCGCTTCCGTCACTTCAACTGCAGCATGCCCGTTTTCGTCAACCCGTACGGCGTGCTGAACGGCGGCCTGGGCAACTTTACCTATGACGAGGCCCTGAAGGAAGAGTACCGGCAGCAGGTTCCGGAAGAGGCATGGGCAGAAGAAGCCGAGTTTCGCGCGAAACACGGCGGGAAAGCATAAGGAGGAAACTGCGTTATGATGATGGCATTGTTTGTATTGATCTTTGTCGTACTCTTCGTTATGGGTGCTCCCATCGCCGTGGCTCTGGGCGCGACTTCCCTTTTCAATATTGAAGTGTACAAGACCATCTCGCTTGCCTCCTTTACCAAGCTGTGCACAAATGGTTTTGACTCTTATCTGCTGGTGGCGTGCCCGCTGTTTACCTTTGCGGGTGATATCATGGCTGAAGGCGGCATCTCCAAGAGACTGGTTAACGTCGCCAAGATTTTCGTAGGAAACATGACCGGCGGTCTCGGCATCGTGGCTATCATTGCCTGCATGGTCTTTGCCGCTATTTCCGGTACCGGTTCCGCTACCGTTTCCGCTATCGGCATGCTGATGATTCCCGAAATGGTCCGCGCGCATTATGACCGCTCCTACAGCACCTGTATGGTAGCTATCGGCGGCGCGATCGGAACCATGATTCCGCCCAGCATCTGCCAGGTCGTTTACGCTACCTGCGCGGGCGTGTCCCTGACCTCCATGTTTACCGCCGGTATCCCGGCCGGTATCATTTTCGGTGTTGCGCTCTGCATTTACTGCTGGTGGTCCTCCCGCGTCAAAGGCTACAAGCCCGCTGAGAAGGTTCACTACACAGGCAAGGAAGCTCTCCACATCGTAGTGGATGCCATTCCGGCCCTGCTGGTTCCGATCATCATTCTGGGATCCATCTACGGCGGTTTTGCGACACCTACCGAGTCCGCGGCTCTTGGCTGCCTGGTCGGTATCATTGTCAGCCTGTTTATTTATAAAGAGGTATCCTACAAGAAGCTTCCGTATTTCGCCATGCATGCCATGACGATTGCCGCGCCGGTTATGTTCATCATCTCGATGTCTTCCGGTTTCGGCAAGATCCTGTCCATGGAACAGGTTCCGGCCAAGATTGCAACCTGGATCCTGTCCGTCACAAACAACAAATACGTGCTGCTTCTGTTCATCAACATTATCTTCCTGATCATGGGTACGTTCATGGAGACCAACGCCGCCATCATCCTGACGGTTCCGATTCTTCTTCCGATCGTTACCTCTGTCGGAGTCAGCCCCGTTCACTTCGGTATCGTGACCATCGTCAACCTTGCGATCGGTTTCGTTACCCCGCCGCTGGGCGCGAACCTGTTCATGGCATCCGCTATCGGCGGTGTTCCGCTGAACAAGCTGTCAAAGGATATCTGGCCCTGGATCGGCGTGGCTGTCCTGGCCCTGCTGCTGATCACCTATATTCCGGATCTCGTGCTGTTCCTGCCGAAGATCATGGGATATGTGGTTTAATGGCCTGAAGCATTTCAGCATAGATATTTACGGTAAGTAAGAGTATGGCCTGACATACAGCGCGTGTGTCAGGCCGTTTTAGTATCGTGCGGGTCATTCATGACTCCCTGAAAGGACTGCGATATGACACGGAAAGAAAAGCTTGCGGCGAGAAAGGCACTGGAAGAGTACTATTACAGCTGTCCGATGGAAAAACCGGAGGACGTTGCCAGACAGTTTGAAGTATACACAAAACTGATCTGGGATTTTCATCAGGCCGGACTCTGCTATGATTATTACTGTGATTCTACCGTTACCCGCCTGGAAGGAACAGGCAGATGGGAGGGCGGGCACGATGCGCTGGAGGTGGAGACGCTCCCGACTTTTTCATGCTACCCGCGCGACACCATTGATTTCAGGCAGATTTATGCCGTGGGAGATCCGGAACACGGCTTTCATTTCGGGCAGGTAACCACCTCCTACGGAACCTATGCCCGGGAAGGCGCGTCTGCGTACGGGTGCGGAGATGATTCGTCGATCGGGCCGGACCAGATGTTCGGGCTGTGTGAATGCACGGTAGAAAAAGTCGACGGGCGCTGGTGCATCACAAATGAATGGTTTGTGACCGGTCAGGAGATCAACCGGAAGCGCACCGCAAATTCCCGCCCGTTCTGCAAAACCATCCTGGATGCGTATCCGCCGTCTTTTCCCGGCGAAGAGAAGCAGTCTGAATGAGCCGTACCGCACGAAACGGCACGGCATAAACCATATCAAAAGGCAGCATTTGACAGAAACCGGTGGAAACTGGCCTGCAATTTGCGTATAATAATGCTGTCACATCGCTGTCTGAAACAGCATATGGCCGCAAATGCCATTTTTTCAGGCGGTAATGGATGAAGTTGCATGAAATGAAGAATGAACCGCAAGGAGGTAAACGGTTATGGGCAAGAAAGTAGTACTCGCAGGTGCCTGCAGAACAGCAATCGGCAAAATGGGCGGAGGTCTGAGCACTGTTCCGGCTGCTGAGCTGGGTTCCATCGTGATCCGTGAGGCGCTTTCCCGCGCGAAGGTTCCTGCAGAGCAGGTAGACGAGGTTCTCATGGGCTGTGTAATTCAGGCAGGACAGGGCCAGAATGTAGCCCGTCAGGCATCCATCAAAGCCGGCGTACCGGTTGAGGTTCCGGCAGTGACGATCAATGTTGTCTGCGGATCCGGCCTGAACTGTGTGAATATGGCTGCCGAGATGATTCTGGCAGGCGACGCGGATATCGTTGTGGCCGGCGGAACGGAGAACATGTCTCTCGCGCCCTATGCCGCGATGCAGGGCCGCTACGGCTACCGCATGAATGACGGCAAACTGGTCGATACCATGGTGCATGACGCCCTCTGGGATGCTTTCAATGACTATCACATGGGCATCACCGCCGAGAATGTGGCCGAGCAGTGGAATCTTTCCAGGGAAGCACTGGACGAGTTCTCCGTGAGAAGCCAGAGCCTGGCCTCCAAGGCCCGCGCGGAAGGGCGTTTCAAAGACGAGATCGTTCCGGTAGAAGTGAAGCAGAAAAAAGCCACGGTTGTGTTTGACACAGATGAAGGTCCCAGAGAGGGAACTACAATGGAAGCGCTGGCGAAGCTCCGCCCGGCTTTCAAGAAAGACGGCATCGTAACTGCCGGCAATGCCTCCGGCATCAATGACGGCGCAGCGGCCATCGTGGTCATGAGCG